>CBIHMN010000051.1:0-10351 GCA_966211005.1 uncultured Arenimonas sp. | reverse complement strand
AGAACATCGCGTTCACCACGGTCAACATGCCGCTGGTCAAGACGCCGATGATCGCCCCGACGAAGATGTACGACTCGGTGCCGACGCTCACGCCGGAGGAGGCCGCCGACCTGGTGGTGAAGGCGATCATCGAACGGCCCAGCCGCGTCGCGACGCGCATGGGCATTTTCGCGGCCACGCTGAACGCGGTCGCGCCGAAGGCCTACGAGGTGATCATGAACACCGCGTTCGAGATGTTCCCGGATTCGGCGGCGGCCAAGGGTGACCGCAAGGCGCTTCGCGACGAGAGCCCGACCAACGAGCAGGTGGCGTTCGCCGCGCTGATGCGCGGCGTGCACTGGTAGCTACTGGCAGACCCGCCAGCGCACCGGCGCGGTCGTCGCGCCGACGGCGGGCGCCTCCAGCTGCAGCCGGCTGTAGCGGATCTCCTCGTAGTCCGCGAGCACGCCGCAGGCGGCGGCGACCAGGGTGTCGTCGACGCCGTCGGTATGGAGCATGCGGATCGTCAGCGTCGACTGGGTGGACCAGATCGCGCTTTCGACCTGATCGAGCCCGGCGATCCGGCCCGCGGCGGACTGGCGGCGCTGGTTGCGTTCCTCGTCGCTGAGCTGGGCGATCTCCTCGAGCTCGCGCATCGCTTCCGATGCGGCGCGTGCCGCCGGATCGACGATCTCTTCGGCCGTCGGCGCGGGGTCCGCGCCAGGCGCGTCGGCGCCGTCGCCGCGGATCGCGGCATCGGCGCGCGCCATCGCCGAGCCGGCGGTGGCTCCGGGGTCGGTCGGCGCCGCGGCGGCCGGTGCCGGCACCGGCGCCGGGGCCTCGGCCACGGCCGGGGTGGCGGCGGACTGCAGCAGGGTCCCGAGCAGGAACACGACGACACCGAGGCCGACGCTCGCGAGCACGCCGATCTGCTGTCCGCGGCGGATGAGGCCGGCGGCCTGCGAGCGGATCGCCGTCACCATGGCGGCGGGCGCGAACGGTTCGACCTGCGGCCACAGGCTGCGGCCGTCGATCAGCTCCACGCCGTAGCGGCGCGCGAGGTCGCGCGCGAACCCTTCGGCCGTGCCGAGCGTGACGAGGATGCCGCTGTTCGCACCCTGCAACTGCACCGCGTTGGCGAAGTCGCGGACATTGGCTTCGCCGAGGCGATAGGCCGTGCCGTGCTTGTAACTGAGAAGGCAGCGCTCGTCGCCCTTGACCAGCAGGAATTCGGTGCCGCCGTCACCGGGCTGGCGGCTCGCCGGTGCCTCGCGATAACCCTTTTCGGCCAGCGCCTGCAGCACCAGGCCCACGCATTCGCGCCATTTCATGCCCGCCAGCGCGGCGATGCCCGCGGACCGCTCCGCCAGTTGCCGGCGATGCACGCCGAACCACCAGCCGGTCACGAGGAACGCGACGATGGCCGCGATCAGGGCGGCGACGAGGGGACTCATGCCGGGCATCGAGCAGTACTCCGGGGGGTGCGTGCGGGGTGCAGAGGATAACGCGGAACGGTGCATTCCCCCGCGCTTCGCGTCCCCGGAAAGTGAAAGGCCCGGCGGGGTGCCGGGCCTTCATGGGGCGTCGCCGCGGGGCGGCGCGGGACGGCGCGTGGTCAGCCGCGCGGCGACACCGGGCGGGGGGACTTCGGCATCGACTTCCGGGGAGAGCGGGTGGGCGCCTTGGCCTTGCGCGCCGGCGCGCGGGTTCGCACCGCGGCCGCCGGCTTCGCCGTGGCCCGCGCCGGCTTGCCGCCGGAGAGACGGCGCAGCTGCGCGTTCAGTTCTTCCACGCGCCCGTTCAGTTCGGCCAGGTCCTCGCGGGCCGGAACCCCGAGCCGGTTCAGCGCGCGCTGCACCCGGTCCTCGAACACCTTCTCGAGGCGGTCCCACGTGTCCACCGCACGCTCGCGGACGACGCCGACCCGGTCCTCGACCGCGTCGCGCACGGCATCGACGCGGCCGTTCGCCATGCGGCGCGTGCTGTGCTCGATCGACATCCCCTCGCGCACCAGCGCCTCGAACAGCTTCGAGCCCTCGCCCTGCGCGCGATTGAACGCACCCATGCCGGCCATCCAGATCTGCTGCGCCGAATCGACGATCGAGCGCGACATCTGCTCGGCCTTCGCCTGCAGGTCGGGGGCGGACGACTTGCCGGCCGCGGACTTCGCGCGGACGCTCTTCTTCAGTTTCGCCATGGTTCGGGTCTCCGGTTCGAGGGGGTCACTCGTGCGCCAAAATGCGCCCGCGGTCTAGAGCATTCACACCAACGCCGGCTCAGCGACGCCGCGGGGCGGAAGTCCGGCCGCGCGCGCGGCGCGTGCGCACCAGCGCGTCGACGTCGTCCAGCGAACGGCGCAATCTCGCGGTGGTGTCGGTCATGCGCGCGGCCGGGCCGACCCCGTCGAGGATCGAAGCGTCCGCATCGTCGAGCACCGCATCGCGCAGTGACAGGCCATGGGAGGCCAGCATCGGGGCCAGTTCGTCGCGGCGTGCGCGCAGGTCGGCCAGCGTCGAGCGGAACGCGTGCTCGCAGACGCGATGGCGGGACGAATAGCCGAAGACATTGGTGAAGAACATTTCGCCGTCGTCCTCGTCCGGTTCGAAGACGACCTGGTCGGTGTCGGGGTATTTCTGCGCGTACTTGTCCAGCCCCACCTGCACGCGCGACTGCAGCAGCGTGCGGAACGTCTGCGACAGGACCACCGGCAGACCGCCCTCGGCGAGCTTGTCGAGGCCTTCGGGCGGACGGCCGCCGCGGCTGGCGTTGAACGGCACGAAGGGGTTGATGCCGAGCATCAGGTCGATGCCATGCTCGAGCACCACCGACGCATGCATCGTGCGGCGCAGGGCGCCGTCGACGAAGTGGTGGCCGCGGATGTCCACCGGCGGGTACAGGCCGGGCAGGGCCGAACTGGCCTGCACGGCGAGCGAGATCGGCACGTCGTCCCAGCCCGGGCCGCCGAAGAGCACCGCTTCGCCGCTGTCGAGATCGACCGCGACGACGTGCAGCTTCGCGCCCAGTTCCCGGAAATCGTTGGTGCGCCCGCGCACCGTGAAGACGCGCCGCAGGAATGTCTCGATGCCGCGGTTGTCGAACAGGCCCGTCGGGATCACGCCCCCGAAGCGCGACACCCGCTCGCCCAGATGGCTGCCGCCCGGGTCGGTCAGCAGGTCCTTCCACCAGTCGAACGCGAGCCGCGGCACGGCGGCCGCGCGCCGGAAGTACTCCACGAATGCCGGCTGCAGGAACATCTGCGGCCGGAAGCGCACGTCGCCGCTGTCGCCCGTGATGAAGATGCGGCACATCTCGGCGGTGCCGATCCGGTTGGCGAGCCCGGCGGCGAGGAACGCGCCGGAGCTGACGCCGACGTACGCGTCGAGCCGCGTCAGGTCGAGACCTTCGATCGCCACGTCCAGCGCGCGCAGTGCACCCAGCTCGTACATGCCGCCGATCGGGCCGCCGCCGGCGATCGCCAGACCGATGCGCGCCCGGCGGGGAGGTCGGCGCTTCCGCGCGGGCTGCAGAACCAGCATGCTGGGGATCGTCTCCTGGAGGGCGGGCGATTGTAGCCCGGTGCCATGGCGTGGAAGGTGTGATGAATTCCGAAACCGCTCGCGGCCGTCACGGCCGCGTGCCCAGTTGAGCACGCCGGCCCTGCGTCGCCGGATCGCCACGCGGCTCGAATGGCAGCAGCGCGTGAGCGACCCGGCGATCGAACCGCGCAACCGGCTTCCGACGCTGGCGCCACTGCGCGCGTGGCAGGCGCGGCGCCTGGAGGCCTCGTTCGCGGATTTCCTCGCGGTGCCGCGCACACGGCCCGCGGCCGCGTTCTTCCTCAGCGACCTGTACGGCGACCGCGACTTCTCCGGTCGCGACCGGGACGTCGCGCGGATCATGCCCCTGATGTCGCGGCTGCTGCCCGAATCGCTGCTGGCGACCGCGGCGGACGCGATCGAACTCGCGGTGCTCAGCCACGCCTTCGATCTGCGGATGGCCGAAGCGCTCGCGGCGCGGCCACGGCCGTCCGCGGCGATCACGCTCGCCGCCTACGGACGCGCGTATCGCCAGGTCGGCCGGGCGCGGCTGCGGCGACACCAGATCGACCTGATCGACCGCGTCGGGCGGATGCTCGACGCGGCCGTGCACCGGCATGGCGTGTTCCGGTTGCTGCGCGCGTCGCGATTGCCCGCCCGTGCCGCCGGCCTGTCCGAACTGCAGGGGTTCCTGGAGCGCGGGTTCACGGCGTTCGCCGAACTCGACGGCGCCGACGACTTCCTCGACGCGATCGTCGCGCGCGAGCGCGAAGCCTCGCGTCGGCTGTTCGCCGGCGACCCCGACCCGTTCCCCGGATTCAGGTGAATTCGCGGTCGAGGTACTGGTGTATCTCGCGCTCGATCGGTCCGCGGATCGCCATCAGCAGGAAGCCGAGCGTCGCGGTCACGTGCACTTCCTTCGCCGACACCTTGATGTGGCCGTCGACGCCGCTGCGCGAGAACCGCATCGTGTTCCCGTCCCAACCCCACGCGACGTCGAACTTGCCGGCGAGGTGTTCGGCGACACGTTCGATCGCCGCGCGCGCATCCTTCAGCGTCCGGGTGTGGTAGCGGCGGATGTCGATGTCGGGCATGGGCGGGCTCCTGTGTCGGCCTATTCTGCGTCGCTTTGGCGTATCGACCAAGGTGCGCGGCGCAGGCCCCATGCTAGATTGCCCCGCGGAGGAACCCGGATGCAGTTGACGTTTCCCAACGGCGAGCACGCGGACGTCGCGCTGGACGGCGAGGTGACCATCGGCAGCCGCGACGGTGCCCGCGTGCGCCTCGCCGACGCCGGCCTCGCGCCGCTGCACGCCAGCATCCTTTCCGACCGGCGGGGTCTCTGGCTGCGCGTGCCGGCCGGCGTGCCCGGGGTGCACCTGAACGCGCGCCCGGTACGGCGCCTGGCGCAGCTGCGTCCAGGCGACCTGGTGTGCCTCGACCGCGTGCGGCTGGTCGTGCGCGGCGAAGACGATCCCGCGATCGAACGACGCATACCGGCCGGCCCGCCGGCGCCGATGAGCGATGCACAGCGCGTCGCCGCCACGCGCGTCGTGCTGCGCGGGCTGTCGGGGCAGCATTACGGCCGCACCTACACGCTGACCGAACCGCGGCTGATCGGCCGCGGCGCCAGCGCCGACATCCGCATCGACGATGCCGCGATCGCCGAGCGCCACGCGATGGTCGAGCTGCACGGCGACCGGGTCGTGCTGCGCGCGCTCGGCGGGGATGGCAGTCATCTCAACGGCACCGCCGTACGCGATGCGGTGCTGTCACCCGGCGACCAGCTGGCGGTCGACCAGCACCGGTTCCTGCTGGAGGCGCCGGGGCTGCCGTTGCGAGGGCAGTCGACCGCGACGAAGCCGGCGATGGCCACGCATACGCAGACGATGAAGGCGGTGCGCATTCCGGTCGCGAGCGACCCCGCGCCCGACCCGGCGCGCGACCCGGGCTCTTCCCCGGGCGGTCGCGACCCCGCGGCGCTGTGGTGGCTGATCGCCGCCGCGACGGTGCTCGCCGCCGCGCTCACCGCGTTGCTGGTCTACGCGCCGCGCTGAACGCGCGACGGCGGCGGGTGCCACCGCCACCAGAGCCGTGCCCCGAGCAGCGCGGCGGCGACCGCGGCGTAGATCAGCGGCTCGCGCAGATCCGATTTCACCAGCCACAGGAAATGCAGCACGCCGAGGATCGCCGCGACGTACACCGCGCGGTGCAACTGGCCCCAGCGACGGCCGAGACGGCGCATCCACCCGCGGGTGGACGTGATCGCCAGCGGCAACAGCAGCAGCCACGCGGTGAACCCGACGGTGATGTAGGGACGCTTGGCGATGTCGGCGAAAAGCTGCGTCCAGTAGCCGCCGAGATCCAGCACCAGATAGGTCGACAGGTGCAGGCACGCGTAGAAGAACGCGTACAGCCCCAGCAGTCGCCGGAAGCGGATCGGCCACGACGCGCCGCTCAGTCGCCGCAGCGGCGTCATCGCGAGGCACGCCAGCAGCAGCCGGAGCGCCCAGTCGCCGGTCGCGTGGGTGATCGCCGCGACGGGGTCGGCGCCGAGCCCGGCGGTGGGAAGCACCGACGCGACGGCCGCGAGCGGGTCGAGGCCGCGGACGTCGATCAGCGCGCCACGCACCAGCTGCAGCAGCGGCATGAGCGCGGCGGCATGTGCGAGCGCCTTGAGTGCGAACCAGCGGGCATCGAACCCGCGGCTCAGAACCACCGGCGCAGGTCCATGCCCGCGTACAGGCTCGCCACCTGTTCGCCGTAGCCGTTGAAGGGAAGGGTCGGGATTCTGTCGGCGAACAGCTTGCTGCCGGTGCCGGCGATGCGACGTTCGGTGGCCTGGCTCCAGCGAGGGTGGTCGACGTCCGGATTGACGTTGGAATAGAACCCGTATTCGGACGGCTGCGACAGGTTCCAGCTGGTTTCGGGCATCGATTCGGTGAACTCGATGCGGACGATCGACTTGATGCTCTTGAAGCCGTATTTCCACGGCACCAGCAGGCGCAGCGGGGCACCGTTCTGGTTCGGCAGCGGCTTGCCGTACAGCCCGGTCGCCAGCAGCGTCAGCGGGTGCATCGCCTCGTCGATCCGCAGGCCCTCGCGATACGGCCAGTCCAGTGTCGGGTAGCGCACGCCCGGCATCTGTTCCGGATCGGCGAGTGTCGTGAAGGCGACGTACTTCGCTTTCGACGTGGGCCGGAAGCGGCGCAGCACGTCGCCCAGCGGAATGCCCTGCCACGGGATCACCATCGACCAGCCTTCGACGCAACGCAGCCGGTAGGTGCGGTCGACCGGCGCATGCGGCCTCAGGATGTCTTCGAGCGTGAACGTGCCGGTCGTCTCCGCCTCGCCGCCGACCACGACCGCCCACGGCGAGGTGCGCAGCGTATGCGCGTGCCGCGACGGATCGGCCTTGCCGCTGCCGAACTCGTAGAAGTTGTTGTAGGTGGTGACGTCCTGCAGGGTCGTCAGTACTTCCTCCCGGGTGCCGGCGCGACCGCCGGACGCGGCCGGTACGCCGGTGTCCGCGGGCGCCCGGCCGTCCGTGTCGGCGTCGGCGCAGCCGCCGAGCGCGAGCAGCGGCGCGGCGAGACCGGCGCCGAGCAGCCGTCGGCGTGCGCGGTAGACCGGCTCGGGCGTGATCGAGGAAGCGCGTGGCGGTGGCGGCAGTCCGGATCCCATCGTGATCTCCTTCGCCCGGGTGTCGGGGGACGGTGGCTATACTCGACGCTCTGGCCGACCCCCGGGAAACGCGATGCGTCTGCTCGACGCGTTCGAACCGTCCGACAGCGCCGTGGCGATCGTCCGCGCGAGCGACGGCGTGCTCGTCGGCGTCAATGCCGCGTTCGAGCGTAGCACCGGCCACGGTCGCCTGCAGGTGATCGGCCGCCGGTTCGACGACTCGACGCTGTGGGCCGATCGCGGCTTCGGGGGTGAACTCTGGGGCCTGCTGCAGGTGCGCGAGCGCGTCGTTCGCCTGCCGGCGCGGCTGGCATGCGCGGACGGCCGCGTGCTGCCGGTGGAGGTGAGCGCCGAGTTCGCGATGGACGGTGGCGAGCGGGTGCTGTTCTGCCTGCTTCACCTCGCGGCGGACGGGCCCGACTCGGCCGAGCAGGCGCGTGACCGCGTGCTCTACCGCTCGCTGTACCTCGCGGCGTCGGAAGGCATCTATCGCAGCCTGCCCGGCGGCGGTTTCCTCGACGTCAATCCGGCGATGGCGCGCATCTTCGGTTTCGACTCGCCGGAGGACATGCTCGCCGAATGCGGCGAGGACGCGTCCGGGCTGTACGTGGATGCCGCCCAGGCGGCTTGGATCGCGGGCGAACTCGCCGCCGGCCACCGGCTCGAGAACCATCGCGCGCAGGTCCGGCGCCGCGACGGGCGCGTGATCTGGATCGGCGAGAACGCCCGGGCCATCCGCGACCGCCAGGGCGTGGTGCTGTTCCACGAGGGTTCGCTGGTCGACATCACGGCGCAGGTGGCGGCCGAGCAGGCGCTGCTGCAGTCGCAGCAGCTCTACCAGGTGCTGGTCGACAACAGCCGCGACGGTGTCTTCCTGATCCAGCGCGGCCGCGTGCTGTTCGCGAACGAAGCGATGGCACAGATCCTCGGCTGGGAGGTCGCCCGGCTCGTCGGCATGGATTACATGGCACTCGTCGATCCCGACGATCTCGCCGCGCAGGATGCGCGCCGCGCGCAGCGCGAGGCGGGTTCGCGCGAGGCGCAGGTCTACGAAGTGCACCTCGTCCGGCGGGACGGGCGCCGGATCCTGTGCGAGGTCCGCGCCGACGCCGTCGAGTTCCAGGGCGACGTCGCGTCGACCGGCACGCTGCGCGACGTGACCGAGGACCGCGCCCGGCAGCAGGCCGTCGCCGAAGCGGAGCGGCGCTATCGCGAGCTGTTCGAAGGCTCGCCCGCCGGGTTGTTCCGCACCGGCCTCGATGGCCAGATCATGGAGATCAACCCGATGTTCGCCCGCATGCTCGGGTACGACTCCCCGGCGCGCTTCCGCGCGGAAGTCGGCGACATGCGGAGCGTCTATGCCGATCCCGACGAGCGCGCGCAGCTGGTCCGGCGTGCCTTCGAGGCCGGGCAGGTCGACCACTACGAGACGCGCGTGCGGATGCGCGACGGCCGGCTGCGGTGGGTCAGCGCCAGCGTCCGGCTGATCGCCGGGGCCGACGGCGCGCCGGCGCACCTGACCGGCTCGGTGCTCGACGTCGACGAACGACACGCGATCCAGGCGGCGCTGCGCCATTCGGAAAACCGCTACCGCACGCTGGTGGAGCACAGCCAGGTCGGCGTCTTCATCATGCTCGAGGACCATTACACGTACGCCAACCAGGCGTTCGCGCGGATGCTCGGTTACACCGAAGCGGAACTGGTCGGACTCGATTTCCGCGCGATCATGGCGCCCGACGCGGTGCCGCGCTCGGAGCGGCGCGACCGGCGACGCAAGGCCGGCGAAACCGTCGAGCCGGATTTCGAGACCTGCCTGCTGCATCGCGACGGCCACCGCGTGCAGGTGCGGGTGAGCATCGGCCCGGTGCAGCTCGACGGCGTCGAACACCTCACCGGCACGGTGCTCGACGTGACGCGGCAGCGCGAGGCCGAGGAGCGGTTGCGTTTCCATGCGACGCACGATCCGCTCACCGGACTGCCGAACCGGATGCTGTTCAACCAGCGGCTCGCCGAAGCGATGCAGCCCGCGGCGGGGGCGGACGCCCGCGACGACGGCTACGCGGTGCTGTTCCTCGATCTCGACGGGTTCAAGTGGGTGAACGACAGCCTCGGTCACGGGGCCGGCGACCGCCTGCTGGTGGAGATCGCGCGGCGACTCGAGGACCACCTGCTGCGCGACGTGCTGATCGCGCGTTACGGCGGCGACGAGTTCACGCTGCTGCCCGACGGGCCGTGCGGACTGGACCGGGCGGTGGCGATCGCGCGGCGGGTGCTGAGGCTGTTCGAGCAGCCGTTCGATCTGGCCGGGCAGCAGGTGTTCTCGGCGGCGAGCCTCGGCATCGTCATCGGCCGCCCCGACTACGAATCGCCCGACCAGGTGCTGCGCGACGCCGACACGGCGATGTACCGCGCGAAGGCGGCGGGGAAGTCGGGGTTCGTCGTGTTCGACGAGGGCATGCACCAGCAGGCGCTGAGCCGGTTGCAGCTCGAAACCGACTTCCGGCTCGCGTTCGAGCGCGGCGAGTTCCGGTTGCACTACCAGCCGATCGTGCAGCTCGCCGGCGGCCGGCTGGTCGGCGCGGAGGCGCTGGTGCGCTGGCAGCATCCGACGCGCGGCCTGCTGGCACCGGGCGAGTTCCTCGCGATCGCCGAGGAGACGGGTCTGATCGTCGACCTCGACGCGTGGGCCCTGCGCGAGGCCTGCGGGCAGCTCGCGCGGTGGCGCGAGCGGCTCCCGGGCGGCGCCGCGCTGACGATGAACGTCAACGTGGACGAGCGGCAGATGGTGTCGCCCGACATCGTCGAGGAAGTGTTCTCGCTGCTGCAGAAGCACCGCCTGCCGCCGGCGTCGCTGCGGCTGGAGGTCACCGAGACGGCGTTCCGCGCCGGCCGCACCCAGGCCGAGCAGCGGCTGCTCGCGCTCAAGGCGCTCGGTGTCGGTCTGGTGGTCGACGATTTCGGCACGGGGTATTCGTCGCTCGAATCGTTCGCGGCCTCGCCGTTCGACGCGCTGAAGATGGACCAGCTGTTCATCCGCGACATCGAGACCAATCCGCGGCATCGCGCGATCGTGCGCACGATCACTTCGTTCGCCGACGAACTCGGGCTCACCCTCACGGCCGAAGGCATCGAGACCGAAGGACAGCGCGCGA
>CBIHMN010000050.1:0-10363 GCA_966211005.1 uncultured Arenimonas sp. | reverse complement strand
CCGCGCTCGCCGAGGCCGTCGCGAAGTACTACTTCAAGCTGATGGCCTACAAGGATGAATACGAGGTCGCGCGCCTGTACACGCGCAGCGATTTCCGCGCGCGGCTCGCGAAGCAGTTCGACGGCGACTACACCGTGCACCTGAACCTGGCGCCGCCGCTGTTCGCGAAGCGCGACGCCGACGGCCACCTCGTGAAGCGCGAATACGGCCCGTGGATGTTCACCGCCTTCGGGCTGCTCGCGAAGCTGAAGTTCCTGCGCGGCGGCGCGTTCGACGTGTTCGGCCGCACGCAGGAGCGCCGCATGGAGCGGCAGCTGATCGCCGACTACGCGCGGACCGTCGAGGAGCTGCTGCAGACGCTCGATCCGGACAATGTGGCGCTCGCGGCGCAGATCGCCGCCGTTCCGGAAGGCATCCGCGGCTACGGCCACGTCAAGGAAGCCCACCTCGCGAAGGCGAAGGCGCGCGAGGCGGAACTGCTGGCGCGCTGGCGGGCGCCGGCGCAGGTGGCGCTCGCCGCGGCCTGACCGCGGCGGCGATTGACAGCTTTCTCGCGCCGGTGATCCCCTTGCCGCAGGATCGCGGCACGCGCGGTCGGGGGAACCACCGTGCGCCGAGCTCGCCTGCTGCCGCTCCTGCTGCTGTCCGCGTCGTCGGCCGCGCTCGCCGCGCCAGCCGACGGGCCTGAGGTCTCGCACTGGGCGACCTCCATCCAGGTCGAGTTCCCGGAGCCGATGCTGACGTGGCAGGGTGCGCGCACCGCCCCGATCACGCTGTCGCCGGCCGTGCCCTGCACGTGGTACTGGCAGGACGACACCACGCTCGAATGCGACACCGGTGTCGCCGGCTTCCCGTCCGCGCTGCGCGAGGCGACGACCTACCGGATCGACATCGCGCCCGGTCTCTACACGCAGGCCGGCGCCGCGGTGCCGGCGTCGACGCATCGGGTCACGGTCGATCCGCCCACGCTGGCGTTGCGCGTCGACGCGTGGCGCGACGGCCGGCCCGACCTGCGCGTCGACAGCGAACAGCCGCTCGCCGTCGACGCGATCGTCGAGGTGCTGCACGCCACGCTCGACGGGCAGCCGGTCCGCTACCGGCTGGAACCGGCGGAGAAAGGCCCACGCTTCGAGTACCCGGACGACGATGCCGACGCCGTCTCGTACCGCGTCGTGCCGCTGGACTGGCCGACCGGCCCGGCGACGCTGCGCTTCGCGCTGCGCGATGGCCTGCGCTCGCCGCTCGGCGACGCCCGGGGCCGCGCGTGGAAGAAAACATTCTCCGTCGAGATCGACCCGCCGTTCGCCGTCGCCGATGTCGGCTGCGGCCCGGAAGGGTCGTACGAGCTGCGCATGCGCCGCGGGACCGGCGCGTGCCTCGCCGACAGCCTCGTCGAGGTCGAGTTCACCCGGCCGCTCGATGCGGCGTCGCTGCCGCTGATCGCCGCCGCCCTGCCGCCCGGCCTCGTGCTGGCGGACGAGCCGCTGCCGGCGCGCGACGCGAACCCCTGGGTCGTCGCGCCGCCGCGCTGGCCGTTGCGACTGCGGTCCACCCGGGTCGAGACCACGCTGGTGCTGGCGCTGCCGCCCGACCTGCGCGCCGCCGACGGCAGCCGTCTCGGCGACGTCGCGCCGATTCCGGTGACGATCCAGCCCTGGCCCTCGGTGTTCCGGGTCGAACCCCGCATCCGCGTCGTGCTCCCGGGCGACGTCGCGCCAGCGCCCCTGCAGGTACGCAACCCGGTGGCCGGCGAGGCGTCGACGTGGGCCGAACTGCAGATCGCCGGCCGCACCCGCCTCGTCGAACGCACGCTGCGCGCGAAGGCGCCGCGCAACGCTTTCGCGCCGGTGCCGACGCCGGACCCCGGTCGCGACCTGCGCCGCGAGGGCGGCCTCGCGATCGGCGGCGTCGAGGGCGATTACCAGGCCGTGCGCGCGACGGCGGTCGCCGCGTTCCAGCTGCTGCTCGGCGAGTCGGACGACACGCTCGTCGCGTGGGCGACGACCTGGGCCGGGGCGCAGCCGGTCGCCGGCGCGGGCATCGAACTGGTCGACATCGACATCGAGGGGGGCGAACGCATCGTCGCCCGCGGCACGACCGGCGTCGACGGCGTCGCGCTGATCGCGATGCCGGCGCATGCCGCGGCCGGGAACGACGCGACGCGCGCGGTCCTGCGCGTCGTGCGCGCGACGGCCGCGGCCGGGCGCGTGGTCGTGCCGCTGCAGCGCTGGGGCGCCACGCTCGCCGGTGGCGGCCGTTCGGCGCCGCCCGGCGGCGAGCGCTGGGGCAGCGCGGCCGACTCGCTGCAGTTCGGCGTCACCGAACGGTTGCTGTACCGACCCGGCGAAACGGTGCGCTACCGGCTGTGGCCGCGCGAGCGCGACGGCAACCGGCTGCTGGCGCCGCCGGCCGGACAGGCACGAACGGTCGAGTTGCGCGGCGGCTACGACACCGTGCACCTGGAGCACCCGGGCACCGTCGATGCGTTCGGCAGCCTCGCCGGCGAACTGGTGCTGCCCGACACGCTGCCGGACGACCAGTACTGCCTGTTCGCGAACGGCGACGGCGTCGACGAAGACGCCGCGACGACCTGCTTCGTCGTCGGTCGCGTGCTCGGCCAGGCGGTGTGGGCGAGCATCGACACCGCCAGCCCGGTGCTGCGCGGCGGCGAGCGGCTGCGGCTGGAGATCGCCGGCGGCTACTACTCCGGCGGCGCCGCGGCGGAGGCGCGGCTGGCGCTGACGCCGCTGGTGACGCCGATCGCGTTCGAGTCGGCGTACCCGGCGTGGGGGCACTACACCTTCATCGACACGCGCGCCGGGGACGATCTCGAGAACGATCCGCTGCTCGGCGTGCAGATACCGGCCCAGCTGGACGCCGCCGGCAAGGCGGTCGTGGAGCGCGTGCTGCCGGCGGCGATGCTTTCCGACACCGACAGCGGCGGCGGCGAGGCGCGCGAATTGCCGCTGGCGCTGATGCAGTTCAACGCGCGCGTGCGGCTCGACGGCAGCGAGGAGGCGGCGAGCCCGACCGCGAAGGTGCTGTTCGCCGGCCATGCGCGCTACGTCGGCCTGCGCACCGCCGCGTGGTGGCTCGCGGACGAGGCCGATCCGCGACTGGAGGCGGTGGTGGTGAACCATCGCGGCGAAGCGGTGGAGGAGGCCGCGATCGACGTGCGGTTCGAGACGGTGCCCGCGGACGACGGCACTCCGCCGCGCGTGCTCGCGCGCTGCACGCTGCGCCACGGCGTCGAGGCCGCGTGCCCGTTCCGGGCGCCGTCGCCGGGCGAGTACGCGATCGTCGCCGAGTCGCCGGATGCGGCGCCGACACGCCTGCACCGCTGGTTCGGCGAGCGCCCGCCGCAGGACGAGCCGTCGGCCGAGGCGACGCTGGTCGCGCTCGGCGAACCGGCCGAAGGCCGGGTCCGCGTGCGGTTGCAGCAGCCGTTCGAGCGCGCGACGGCGCTGGTCGTCGCCGAGAACGGGGCGATCCTCGGCCACTGGCTGCATGCGGTCGGCCGCGACGCGACGTTCGACGTGCCGGTGGATGCCGGCTGGGCGCCGGGCGTGGATCTGCGCGTGCTGGTGCGGCCGGCCGCAGACAGCGCCGTCGACGGCCTCGCGACGAAATCCGCGACCGCGGCGCTGCGCGTGCCGCTCGCGCGGGCCGCGGCGACGCCGGTCGCGCTGCACCTCGACGCCGACACGGCGGCGCCGGGCGCGACGGTGTCGATCGACCTGCACAACACCGCGACGACCCCGCGGCTGGTCGTGCTGACGATCGTCGACGACGCCGTGCACCAGCAGGCGCCGTGGCTGCACGCGCAGCTCGATCCGTCCGGTGACGGCTTCCTGCGCGAACTCGAGTCGTGGACGACGACGCGCTGGACCGGGCTGCTCGCGCTGGAATCGATCCCGTCGCCGTTCGCCCAGCGCCGGATCAAGCGCGTGGAGTTCGAGCGTGCGCAGGCGGTCGAGGCGGCGCCGCTCGGCGTCGATGCGTCGTCGGAGCTGGACACGATCGAGGTCACCGGCAGCCGGCTCGCGCGGGCCGATGTCTTCATGGACATCCCGGCGCAGGCGCGTTCGGTATTCGATGCCGGCCCGCGCGGCGGCCGTCCGCTCGCGCGCCTGCGCAGCCATTTCCCCGACGCGGCGTACTGGAATCCCGGCGTCGAGCTCGCGCCCGGCGAACACAGGACTCTGGCGGTGAAGCTGCCCGACAACCTGACGCGCTGGCGGGTGATCGCGTGGACCACCGACGCCACCGACCAGTTCGCCGTCGAGCAGCGCACGCTGACGACGTCGCTGCCGGTGGAGCTGCGGTTCGGCACGCCGGGACGGCTGTTCCCCGGCGACGTCTCGGCGGCGACGGTGAGTGCCCGCGCGGCGGCACGCGCGGCTGCGGTGACGCTGCATGCCGCGGCGGAAGGCGCCGGCGTCGCGGCGACGGTCGACACCACCGGAGAGGTCGCCGCGCAGGCCTTGCTGGCGCGGGCGCTCGCCCTGCGCCCGACGGGCGAAGGCGTGATCGAACTGCGCGCGCGTGCGGCCGCGGACAGCGGCAGCGATGCGGTCGCCGCGCGCGTCGCGGTGCATTCGCGGCTGATCCCGCAGTCGCTGGTGCAGACCGGATGGCTCGAGGACGCCGTGCACCTGTCGCTGCCGGCGCTGCCCGAAGGCGCGATCGCGCCGGCGCTGCACGTGGCGGTCGCCAACGGCGGCGGCGCGTGGCGCGCCGGCTGGATCCGCGCGCTGCGCGACTACCCGCATCGCTGCTGGGAACAGATCCTGAGCCGCGGCCTCGGGGCCGCGCTCGCACTCGCCGACGAGGCCGGGCGCGAGGCCTGGCCCGAGGCCGAGGCGGTGGTCGACGAGGCGTTCGTCGCCGCCGCGGGCTTCCAGGACTACGACGGCGGGTATCACTTCTTCCCGCCGCAGGGCTACAGCGAGACGACGCCGTCGCCGGTGCTGAACGCGTGGACGCTGCGCGCCTATGGCCTGATGGCGCGCCTCGGGATCGCCGTCCCGGCGCGGCTGCACGGACCGGTGCGCGAATCGGTGGCGGCCTGGGTGGACGACCTCGGGCTCGGCGAGGCGAACGCGGACCCCGACGATCTCCGGCGTCATCGGGAAGCGCTCGCGGTCGCGGCCGCGGCGTTCGTGGCCGACGGCGCGGCACTCGATGACGGGGTCCTGGCCGCGCTGTCCTCGCAATGGCCGGAACTGAGCTGGCATGCGCGCAGCGAGCTGGCGCGCGCGCTCGCGGGCACGCCGGGGCGCGACGTCGACGCGGCGACCGCGATCGCCCGGTTGCGCGATGCCGGCGTGCCGCGCGGCGATCGCCGCGTCGTCGGCGACGCGCGCGAGTCCGGGTGGGCGATGGGGTCGTCGCTGCGCGACCAGTGCGCGATCGTCGCGACGCTGTGGGAACTGGACACCGACCCGGCGCATCGCGGGCGCCGCCGCGAACTGCTGCGCGGCCTGCAGGATCTCTACGCCGGCGCCACGGAAGCACTGGACACGCAGGCGAGCGTGCACTGCCTGCTGGCGCTGCGGGCGGTCCGCGCCCATCCGGACGCGGCGGCCGGCGACCGGAGCGTCGTCGACGCGGTGCTGGGAACGGAGCGTGCGCGACTGGTCGCCGCGGGCGACGCCGGTCGCGTCGACTGGCGGGTGCCGATGACGGCGCCCGACGGCGCGGCGGCACCGACGGCGAGGGTGCTGGACCTTTCGCCGCAGGACGGCGCCGACCCGACGCTGCACTACGTCGCCGAACTCGGTTATGCGATCGACGGTCGCGACGCGGCGCCGACCGCGATCGGCATGCAGCTGGAGCGGGCGTATTCCGTGCTGCGCGACGGCCGCTGGCTGCCGGCCGGACCGGCGAGCGTGCGCGCCGGCGACTGGGTACGCGTGACGCTGCGGCTGCGGGTGCCGGCGATGCGGCATTTCGTCGCGATCACCGACGTCGTGCCCGGCGGCTGGCGCACGCGCGACCTCGCGCTCGAAGGGGTCGGCGGCGCCCGGCTGCGTGCGGTCGGCGACGGCGGGTCATGGTGGTTCGACACGCGCCGCACCGGGGCCGACGACGTGCGCTTCTATGCCGAACGCCTGCCGCCCGGGCTGCACGAGGTGCATTACTTCGCGCAGGCCGTGCAGCCCGGCGAGTACCACGCGCCGCCCGCCGTGGCCGAGCTGATGTACGGCCGGTCGAGTCGCGCGACGACGGCAGCCGACACCGTCCGCATCGGCGAATGAACGACGCCCGGCCGAAGCCGGGCGTCGCATCACGCGCAGTATCGCGACGGAATCACTCGCGCAGCGGCACGAGCGTGATCTCGACGCGGCGGTTCTCGGCGCGGCCGGCTTCGGTGTCGTTGCTCGCGACCGGGCGCGATTCGCCGGCGCCGGTGACGATGATGCGCTCGCGGTTGACGCCGCGGGCGATCAGGTAGTTCGCCACGGCCTGCGCGCGCTGCACCGACAGCGTCTGGTTGTAGCTGTCGGTGCCGACGCTGTCCGTGTGGCCGGCGATCTCGATGATCGTCTGGCCGTACTCGTTCATCGTGTTCGCGAGGCGGTCGAGCGTGCCGTGGAACGCCGGGTTCAGCGACGAGCTGTCGAACGCGAACGTGATCGCGCTCGGCATGTCGAGCGTGATGTTGTCGCCCTGGCGGACGACTTCGACGCCGGTGCCCTGCATCTCGCGGCGCAGCGCGGCTTCCTGGTTGTCCTGGTAGCGGCCGATCGCGCCGCCGGCGAGGGCACCGACACCGGCGCCGATCAGCGCACGCTGACGCCGCTCGGTGGCATCGCTGCCGCTCAGCAGGCCGGCGACCGCGCCGATGCCGGCGCCGATCAGCGCGCCCTGGCGGGTGCGGTTCGGGTCGGGCTGGCTTTCGTCCTGCGGGGTGTAGGGGTCGTCGTAGACGCGCGGCTGCGCATACGGATCGCCGTACGGACCGGTGGTGGCGCAGCCGGCGAGCATCGCGGCGAACACCGCCGCGGCGAGAAGGGACTTGGAATTCATGGTGGGGATCCTTGTCGGGGGAGGAGTGCCCGACAAGCATCCACGTTCGGCGTCAAGCCGGCGGCTACGCGCGTGCCGCCGTTCAGCGCGGTGACGGACTGATGAGCGGCGGGTGAGGCCGCCGCCGGGTCAGATCGCGAACCGGTCCAGCGCCTTCTCGGCCTGGCCGCGTTCGTGGTCGCCGAGCCGGCGCGCCTGCGCGCGGTAGCGGGCGATCAGCCCGGCGTCGGCCGGCATCTTCGCGGCGAGGGCCGCGAGCACCTGGCCGATCTCGAAATCCGAACCCATGCCGCCGACCGCGCCGAGTACGTGGTCGGCCAGCGCCAGATTCACCGGGCCGGCGGCGATCGCGGCCTCCAGCGCCGAGCGCCGTTCGAAATCGGAGCCGAGGCCGTCGGCCGCGCGGAACCAGGCCGCCGCCACGCCGCGGTCGGCGCGCAGATGCCGCACCGCGGTTTCCAGCACCTGGCGACGCTCGAAATCGCTGCCGATCCCGCCCGCGGCGTCCAGAGCGACCACCACCTGCGCCGGCGAGGCGCCGGCCGGCTGGAGCAGCGCTTCGAGCACGCGCCGGTGTTCGAAATCGCTGCCGAGCTTCGCCAGCACGGCGCGCCATGCCGGAAGCAGGCCTTCACCGACCGGCCGCGCGGCGGCGACGGTCCGCAGCAGTTCGGCGAGTTCGAAATCCGACTCGATCGAGGTCGCCGCGTCGAGCAGCAGGCCGACGCGCGCGTCGGAGAGCGCCGGCAGCGATGCGGCCGCCTGCAGCGTGCGCCGCAGCTCGTAGTCCGAATCGATCGCCTTCGCGAGGTCGATCGCCTTGGCCGTCTGCGCGTCGTCGAGCGTCGCGTGTTCGAACAGCACGACGAGATACCGGCCACGCGCGTGGTCACCGCGGATCCGCGCGATCTCCGCCAGCAGCGCCGGCGTACCGCCCTTGCCCAGGATCCGGCGACCGCGCGCTTCGGCATCCATGCCGCTTTCGCGGATCACGCCGGGCAGCACCTGCGCGAGCCACGCGCGGCCTTCGGCGTCGAGCGGCACGACGTCGCCGTCGACGCGGTATTCGCGCTGGATCTTGCCGTCGCGGGCGCTGAAGCGCATCTCGCGCTCGTCGCCGCCCTTCCGCTCGAAGACGGTCACGCGGGCGCCGTCGCCGAGACGCCGCACGTCGGACTCGTCATCGGTGAACGCGACTTCGCCGCGCATCGTCACCTTGAGCGCGTGGTCGCCGTCGCGCACCGAGTACACGTGGCTGTCGCCGATGCCGTCGAGGCTCAGGTGGCTGGTGATGCCGTCGGCCAGCGCGTCGGCCGCGAAGGTGGTGACGGCGACGCCGGGCACGGCGATCGCGGCGACGATCGCCAGCGCGATGGCGCTGCGACGCAGGAACGGGGACACGGGACGATCGCTCATCGGGGTGGACTCCAGCAGGTTGCGCACTCGGCGCACGACCGGACCGGGACGGTCGGCCATCGCCACGGCGAGGACGGGGGTGGTGCGCGGGCCGGCATGCGCCAGACACGCGGCGAGGCATTCGGCGAGCGGCCGGCCGCTGCCGGCGACGCGCGCGGCGCGGGCATCGCAGGCGTCTTCGGCGAGCGCCTCCAGACGCGCGAGGGCATGCGTCGCCAGCGGGTGGAACGCGAGCGGCAGCGCCGCCAGCCGCTGCAGCACGCGCCAGCGCGGATCGCGTCGCTGCAGGTGCGCCAGTTCGTGCGCGAGCAGCGCGCGACGCTGCGCGGTCGGCAGCGCGGCCACCCAGGCCGGCAACACCAGCCGGCCATCGGGCAGCAGCAGCGGGCTGGCGAGGCCGTCGAGCGCGTGCACCGGTGGCGCGGGCAGCGCGAGCACCGCCGCGACGTGCCGCAGGTCGGCCTGCAGCGCGGTGTCGGCGCGCGCGCCACGACGACGCACTTCGCGGTCGAGGCGCGAGACCGACGCGGTCTGGCCCAGCACGCGCAGCGCGCCGGCGCCCAGCGCCAGCAGCCAGACGGCGACCAGCGCGAAGGCGAGGGCGTCGGGCAGTGCCAGGGCCAGACCGGGATTCGACGGCGGGACGGCGCGCGTGGACGGCGCAGGCGATCCGGCGACGCCGGCGACGGCGACGGCGGCGTCCGTGCGCATCGGGCCACCGGCCCGGATGTCGGCGAGCGTGCCCCCGGAATCCGGCACGGCGACCGCCTGCGGCGCGACGACGGTCGCCGTGTTCGCGGCCTCGGCGCGCGGCGTCTGCACCGACGGCCACGTGCGCGCGACCTGCAGCGACGTCGTCGCCAGCGCGCCGAACAGCGCGAGGCGCCACGCCAGTTCGGCCCAGCCCGGGTGCTTCAGTGCCCCGCAGCGTTCGGCGAACCACACCGCGCCGAGCAGCAGCGTCGCGTGCAGCAGCAGCGTCAGCACCGCGCCGGCGGCGAGTTCGACGGCGCTCACGGCTTCTTCCCCGCGAGCAGCGCCTGCACCTTCTCGAGGTCGCCGCCGGCCACGTCCTCCTCGCTGACGAGGTGCGCGAGCAGCGCCTGCGGGTCGCCGCGGAACAGCGACTGGATCAGGCCGCCGACCATGCTGCGGCGCACCTGCGATTCGTCGACCAGCGCGCGATAGACCAGCTGCCGGCCGTCGCGGCGCGCGGCGACCAGGTCGCGCTTCGCCAGCCGCGTCAGCACCGTCGCGACCGTGGTGTGGGCGAGGCCGCGACGCACCGCGAGTTCGGCGGCGACGTCGGCGACGCTGGTCTCGCCGCGCCAGAGCACGCGCATCACGTCGAGCTGGAGGTCGCTGAGGGCGATGTCGCCGGCGTCGGTATCGGTCGTCATGAGCTGGCTCTACAGGTGTCGTACGACAGTTGTAGAACACAGCCGACCGGGAAACAAGTAGTCCGGAAGTCATGGCGCCCGCTGAGGGGCGCCGGCCGGCAGGAAGAGGCGCCCCGGCGGAATGCCGGGGCACCGTGGGGTGGGCTTTACTTGACGCCCTTGAGGGCGACGATCGTGCTGACGGTTTCCGTCACGTCACCGCCGTAGTTCGGGTCGTACGCACCGGCCGTCGCATCGAGCTGCGCCTGCCCCGAACCGAACGGCGTGCCGCTCATCGAGAACAGCGTGGTGGAGAAGCGCGTCGGCGTCGGACCGCACGGGGTGCTCGTGTAGAAGCTGCCCTGGGCGATGTTGAAGCGGTTCGCACGCTGGCTCAGCGAGCCTTGCAGCGTCGTCGTCGTGTCCGCCGAGCAGGTGACGCTGCCGGTCACGGTGACGCGGCCGCTGTGACGCTGCACCGTGAACTTGTCGTCGAGCACGACCGACATCACCAGCGCCTCCGGCGGCGGCGAGAC
>CBIHMN010000049.1:0-10368 GCA_966211005.1 uncultured Arenimonas sp. | reverse complement strand
ACTGGTGGGACGGCGCGACCGACGCGGCCTTGGCGCCGATCCGGCTCGCGAGGCCGGGGGAAATCGCCCCCGCGCCGCTGCGGCGCGTCCTGAGCCAGTCGTTCGCGTTCGGCGGCAGCAACGCCGCGCTCGTGCTGGAGGCCGCGCCGTGAACCCGGCGACGGCCGAGGTCGAACGCCTGGTGCCGCATCGCGAGGCGATGCTCTGGCTGTCGCGCGTGGTCCGCGTCGACGACGACGGCGTCGATGCCGAAGCGCGGGTCACCGACGACCACGTGCTCGCCGACCCCGACGCGGACGGCCTGCCCGGATGGGTCGGGCTGGAATACATGGCGCAGACGATCGCCGCCTGGGCCGGCGCGCGGGCGCTGGCCCGCGGCGAACCGGCGCGGCCCGGCTTCCTGCTCGGTACGCGCCGCTACGAATGCCGGCGCCCGGTGCTCGCGTGGGGAACGCGGCTGCGGATCGAAGCCCGCCGCGAACTGATGGGCGACAATGGCCTGGGCATGTTCGCCTGCCGGCTGTTCGACGGCGACGACGAGATCGCCAGCGCCAATGTTTCCGTGTTCGAACCCCCTGATTCCCGCGCCTTCCTGGAAAACGCCACCCCATGACCGACCGTTGCATCCTCGTCACCGGCGCCAGCCGCGGCATCGGCCGCGCGATCGCGCTGCGGCTGGCATCCGACGGTTTCGACGTCGTCGTGCACGGCCGCAGCCGTCGCGAAGAAGCCGAGGCGGTCGCCGCGCAGATCGTCGCGCTCGGCCGCCAGGCACGCGTGCTGATGTTCGACGTCGCCGACCGCGGCGCCTGCGCGCGCGCGCTCGCCGCCGACATCGGGGCCCACGGCGCCTATCACGGCGTCGTGTGCAACGCCGGCATCACCCGCGACGCCGCGTTTCCGGCGATGACCGGCGAGGAATGGGACGCGGTGATCCACACCAATCTCGACGGCTTCTACAACGTGTTGCAGCCGTGCGTGATGCCGATGGTGCGGCGGCGCCGGCCGGGACGCATCGTCACCATCGCCTCGGTGTCGGGCCTCGTCGGCAATCGCGGCCAGACCAATTACAGCGCGGCGAAGGGCGGCCTGATCGCCGCGACCAAAGCGCTCGCGCTCGAACTCGCGAAGCGGGAGATCACCGTCAACTGCGTCGCGCCGGGCCTCGTCGACACCGAGATGCTGCCGGCCGAGGTCGTCGACGAGGCGCTGAAGCTGGTGCCGCTGCGCCGCGTCGGGCGGCCGGAGGAGGTCGCGGCCGCGGTGTCGTATCTGGTGTCCGACGACGCCGGCTATGTCACGCGACAGGTGATCTCGGTGAACGGAGGCATGGCATGAACCGGCGCGTCGTCGTCACCGGCCGCGGCGTGCTCGGCCCCCTCGGCCACGACTGGCCGGCGGTTCGCGAGTGGCTGCGCAGCGGTCGCAACGCCGTGCGTCGCTACGACGACTGGGCGGAATACCGCGGCCTGAACACCCGCCTCGGCGTGCCGGCGGCGCCTTTCGAACTGCCGGATCACTACCATCGCAAGTCGACCCGCTCGATGGGCCGCGTGTCGATCCTCGCGACGCGTGCGAGCGAACTGGCGCTCGCCGATGCCGGGCTGCTCGGCGATCCGTTCGTGAAGAGCGGCGACCTCGGCATCTCGTACGGTTCGTCGGCGGGCACGCCGTCGGCGATGAGCGACTTCGGCCGGATGCTCGCCGAGAAGAACACGCAGTACATCAACGCCACGACGTACATCAAGATGATGGCGCACACCGCGCCGGTGAACATGGGCGTGTTCCTCGGCGTCACCGGCCGCGTGATCACGACGTCCAGCGCCTGCACGTCCGGCAGCCAGGGCCTCGGCTACGCGGTGGAGGCGATCCGCGCCGGGAAGCAGGTGGCGATGCTCGCCGGCGGCGCGGAGGAACTCGACATCACCGGCGCGACGGTGTTCGACACGCTGTTCGCCACCAGCCCCGACAACGACACGCCGGAACTGACGCCGCGCCCGTTCGACGTGACGCGCAACGGGCTCGTGGTGGGGGAGGGCGCCTGCACGCTGGTACTCGAGGACCTCGAGCACGCGCAGGCGCGCGGCGCGACGATCCACGCCGAGATCGTCGGGTTCGGCACCAACAGCGACGGCCTGCACGTGACGCAGCCGAACGCGGCGACGATGGCGCAGGCGATGCGGCTCGCGCTCGCCGACGCCGGGCTGGCCCCCGAGGCGATCGCGTACGTGAGCGCCCATGGCACCGCGACCGACCACGGCGACATCGCCGAGTCCACCGCGACCCATGCGGTGTTCGGCGCGCGCATGCCGATCAGCGCGCTCAAGAGCTACACCGGCCACACGCTCGGCGCCTGCGGTGCGCTGGAGGCGTGGGTGACGCTGGAAATGCTGCGCGAGGGCTGGTTCCACCCGACGATCAACCTGCGGAGTGTCGATCCGCGCTGCGGCGAACTCGACTACGTCGTCGGCGACGGCCGGCGCATCGACGGCGAGTACGCGATGAGCAACAATTTCGCCTTCGGCGGCATCAACACCTCGCTGGTGTTGCGCCGCTGGCCGCACTGACCCGAGCCGAGGAGAACACCGGATGCGCCACCTGCTGCCGCTTGCCCTGATCGCCACGCTCCTCGTCGCCGCGCCGGCGGCCGAGGCCCGCGATTCCCGCCTGCACCTGGACGTCGCCGCGGCGATCGAATCGGGCCTGGCCGACGGCACGCTGGACGGCAGCGTCCGTTTCCACTTCCGCGGCGCGCCGCCGCCGGCCATCGTGGAACGCCATGGGCCGGCGACGACCAATCGCAAGACCAACGCGTTGAACAAGAGCGACGAGGAAGCGTGCCGCTGGGTGCTGATGAGCGCGCTGGTGGCGTTGCAGGACGCGGCGAAGGACCGCGGTGCCAACGCGGTCGTCGACATCGTCAGCAACTACAAGGGCCGCGAATACGCCAGCGCGACCCGGTACGAATGCGGCGCCGGCACGCTGATGGCCGGCGTGGCGCTGAAGGGCACCTACGCGACGGTGCGTTGATCCGAACCCAAGACTGGAGACTTCGATGCGTTCCTTCCTGCTCATCGTGTTGTCCGTGCTGCTGCTCGCCGTGAGCAGTCCGGAAGCCGCCGCGCGCTCCGCCGAAATGACTCCGCCGACCGAACTGACGCTGACCGGCGCCGACGGCCAGCCGCTGGCCGCGGATCGCGTCCGCGCGGCGATCCTCGCCGGCGCCGCGTCCATGGGTTATCCGTGGGTACCGCAGAACGAGTCGCCGGGCCGGATCGTGCTGCGCACGCTCGTGCGCGGCAAGCATGTGGTCGTGCTCGCCGCGGAGTATTCGGACGGGCGCGTGCGGTTCGATTACGTGTCGAGCGTCGAGATGAACCACAAGGTCAAGCGCGACGGCACCGTCGTGATCCACCCGAACTACATGACATGGCGCGGCCAGCTCGAGCGGGCCGTCGTGACGGCAGCGGCGAAGGGTTGAGTTGACGGCGACGCCACCCCGCGTCGCGGTCGCGCCGGTCGCCGCGACCGCCGCGATCGCGCGCGGGGCAGGGGACGGCTGGCTCACCGACGACGAGCGCGGCCGCCTGGCGGTGATGGGCTCGGCCCGGCGTCGCGCCCAGTTCCTCGCCGGCCACTGGCTCGCGCGCACGTTCGCCGGCCGCGTGCTGCGCATCGAGGTCGACGGTTGCACCCTTGTGCGGGCCGATGACGGCTCGCCGCGGCTGCATGTCGACGGCCGCGCGTCGCGATGGCACGTGTCGCTGACCCACAGCGGCGATTTCGTCGCCTGCGCGCTCGCGCCGGCGCCCGTCGGCGTGGACCTGGAAATGCCGCGCGCCGGGCGCGACCTGGCCGGCCTCGCCGCGTTCGCGTTCTCGCCGGAGGAGGGCGCGCGGCTGGCCGCGCTGCCCGAGGCGACGCGCAGCGGCGAATTCCACCGGCTGTGGTCGCTGAAGGAAGCCCGCGGCAAGCAGATCGGGGAAGGCCTGCTGCCGCGCCGCTCACGGCAGCTCACGGCATGGCCGGCCGTCCCGGACGAGGCCCACGCGGCGACGTGGTCCGTCGCCGATGGCACGCTGTCGGTCGTCTGCGACCGGGTGGTCGAGACCGTCGTCGAGGGGCTGCCGGCACCGGCGAGCCCGGCATGGTGGCGGTTCGGCGCGGCGTCCGACGATCAGTAGGTGACCGCCACCTGCAGAGCCTCGTACGCATCGACGTGGCCGCTGCCGACTTCGAACCGCGCGCGACCGGCCATCGGGTCGGCGGTGGCCGACAGGATTTCCCGGACTTCGAGCGGATCGAGCGACGGATTCGCCTCCAGCAGCAGGGCGACGATGCCGGCGACATGCGGCGTCGCCATCGAGGTGCCGCTCATGTGCGTGTAGAACAGCGCGTCGGCGCCGAGCGCCGCGTCCTGCGTCGCCGCGAGCAGCGGCAACACGCCGGTGAGCGCCCGCGTCGAAACGATGTCCACGCCCGTCGCGACCAGCGTCGGCTCGTTGGCGTACGTCCACTGGCTGCCGCCGGGCATCGTGAACGTGCCCGTTTCACCCGGCATGCCGCGCGACGAGAAGTCGGCGAGGGTACCGTCCTTGTTGCCGGCGCCGACGGAGATGACCCACGGCGCCTGCGCGTACGGGTTGTGCGTGTTCTCGCCGGGCCCGTCGTTGCCCGCGGCGAACACGCTGACGATGCCGGCCTCGTACGCCGCGTGGCTGGCGACATTCACGGGATCGGTGGGGTCGAACGCGCCGGTGGTCCCCCACGAATTGGAGATCACCCGCAGCGGGGCACCGTAGCTGTCGCGATGCGAGATCGCGTAGTCGAACGCGCCGACCGCGTCGAGGATCGAGATCACCGCGCCGGAGCCGTAGCCGACCAGCGGCGAGCCCGTCGCGACGCCGCGATGCAGGCCGCCGGACTGCGCGCCGCTGCCACCGACGGTGCCGGCGCAGTGCGTGCCGTGCCCGGAGCTGATGTCGGTGTTCGGCTGGTTCTCCAGCACGGTCGCCGGCAGGAACGTCAGTACCGACGACAGATTCGTCAGCGCCTGCACGTTCTGCACGACGCGCTCGCCGAGCCGCAGGTCGCCGTGCGTGGCGTCGATGCCCGAATCGTTGATCATCACCGTGACACCGGCACCGGTGAAGGGCGTCGTGCGGCCGAAGTCCTGCGGGTTGGCCTGCGCACGGTTCACGCCGGACAGTTCGCGCGCGTCGTGGTTGTAGTACGTCAGCGCGGAATTCGCGTGGATCGCGAGCACGTCGCCGCGACCGGCGAGCGCCCGGATCTGTGCCGGCGTCGCCAGCGCGCCGGCGATCGGCAGCTGCCGCATCGTGATGCCGCGCGTGATGCCCAGCGAGCGCAGCACGTCGAGCTGGCCCGCGGCCGGGGCGCTCGTCTGGTCGAAGACGACGACGACCTCGAGCCGCTCGAACGCCCGGGCGGAGGCCAGCGCGTCCTGCAGCGCGTCGCCGATGCGCGCGTCCGCGGACGCGAACCCGCTGGCGGCGATCGAGAGGGCCAGCACGGAAAGTTGCAGCACGACGCGGCGGCGCGGGTTCATGGCGATCTCCAGGGCGGGGTGATCTCACCATCCGCGCCACGGAGCCGGTATGGCCATCGGGTAGAACGCCCACGCGCGGGAGGGGAAAACCCCCAGATCCACCACTGGACATAATATACATTATGCGCAATCACGGATGGGCCGCCGGAGGCGTTACTCCGCCTCTGGCGCCCTGAAAACCACCGTCGCGTTCGTCCCGCCGAACCCGAAGCTGTTCGACATCACCGTCCGGCACACCGCCTCACGGCTTTCCCGCACGATCGGGAACCCTTCCGCCCGCGGGTCCAGCGTGTCGATGTTCGCGGAGCCGGCGATGAAGCCTTCCTGCTGCATCAGCAGGCAGTAGATCGCCTCGTGCACGCTCGCGGCGCCGAGCGAATGGCCGCTGAGCGCTTTCGTCGACGACAGCGGCGGGATCGCATCTCCGAACACCTCGCGCACGGCTTCCAGTTCGACGATGTCGCCGAGCGGCGTCGAGGTGCCGTGGGTGTTGAGGTAATCGACCGGCCCGACCGCCTGGCCGTCGTAGCCCGCCAGCGCCATCCGCATGCAGCGCACCGCGCCTTCGCCGGACGGCGCGACCATGTCGACGCCATCGGAGGTGACGCCGTAGCCGACGAGCTCGGCGAGGATCCGCGCGCCGCGGGCGATCGCGTGGTCGCGATCCTCCAGCACCAGCATCCCGGCGCCGCCGGCGATGACGAAGCCGTCGCGATCGACGTCGTACGGCCGCGACGCGGTCTCCGGCGAATCGTTGCGCTTCGACGACAGCGCGCCCATCGCGTCGAACTGCGCCGTCATGCCCCAGTGCACTTCCTCGCCGCCGCCGGCGAGCACGATGTCCTGCATGCCGTGGCGGATCATGTCCGCCGCCGCGCCGATGCAGTGCGCCGACGTCGCGCACGCGGCGGAAAGCGAATACGACACGCCACGGATGCCGAACGCGGTGGCCAGCGTCGCCGACACCGTCGAACACATCGTGCGCGGCACCATGTACGGGCCGACGCGGCGCACGCCCTTGTTGCGCAGCAGATCGCCGGTCTCGATCTGCCACTGCGCCGAGCCGCCGCCGGACCCGGCGATCACGCCGGTGCGCGGATCGCGCACCGCGTCGTCGTCGAGGCCCGCATCGGCGATCGCGTCGCGCATCGCGACATACGTGTAGGCGGCCGCGTCGCCCATGAAGCGACGCAGCTTGCGATCGATCGCGGCGTCGAGATCGATGCGTGGAATCCCGGCGACGCGGCTGCGCAGCCCCAGTTCGGCGTATTCCGGCACGGCGACGATGCCGGAACGCGAATCACGCAACGAGGCGACGACGTCCTCGCGCGTGTTCCCGAGGCAAGACACGATGCCCAGCCCGGTGACGACGACCCGGCGCACGTCAGAACCCCGCCGTCGAAGTGAACAGCCCGACGCGCAGGTCCTTGGCCGTGTAGATGTCGCGCCCGTCGACGCTGGTCGTGCCGTCGCCGATCACGAGCGACAGCTTGCCGCGCATCACGCGCCGGATGTCGATGCGATAGCTCACGAGCTTCGCGTCGGGCAGCACCTGGCCGGTGAACTTCACCTCGCCGACGCCGAGTGCGCGTCCCCTGCCCGGCTCGCCGAGCCACGGCAAATAGAAGCCGCACAGCTGCCACATCGCGTCGAGCCCGAGGCACCCGGGCATCACCGGGTCGCCGTCGAAATGACACGCGAAGAACCAGAGGTCCGGCCGGATGTCGAGCTCGGCGCGGATGATGCCTTTACCGTACGCACCGCCGTCCGTGGCGATCTCCGTGATGCGGTCGAACATGAGCATCGGCGGCGATGGCAGTTTCGCGTTGCCGGGCCCGAACATTTCGCCGGTGAGTGCCGGCTGCAGCTGTTCGCGGTCGAAGGAACTGGGTCGATTCATCGGTCTCGTCGTCGGGATTGGCGCGGGTTCGCCCGCGCTTTCGGAGTGCAACCATGACATAGATCAGGGGGTGCATCCGTACGCACGCGTAGGTGCGCCGGCTCCGTAATGGACGCCACCGCGAATGCCCGGCGCCCTGCCCGCGCGGTAGACTTCACGGTTCCAATGGATCGGGAGCACGGCATGGGCGCGGCGCGAGTGGTGGTCACGGGTGCGGCAGGCGCGCTGGGGCGCGTCGTCGCGCGGCGATTCATCGACGGCGGGCATCCGGTCGTGCTGGTGGACCTGGACGAAGCGGCGCTGCGGCGCGCGCATGGCGATGCGCCGGCGTCCGCGCGCTTCGTCGCGGTCGACCTCACCGACACCGCCGCCGCGACCGCGGCGATCGCCGGCGCGCTCGCCGGGGAACCGGCCGGCGTGCTGTGCAATCTCGCCGGCGGTTTCGCGATGGGCCACCCGGTACACGACGCCGACGGCGGCGACTGGCAGAAGATGATCGACCTCAACGTATCGACGCTGCTCGGTGCCAGCCGCGCGGTGGTGCCGGGGATGATCGCCGCCGGCCGCGGACGCATCGTCAATGTCGCGGCGGCCTCGGCCACCAGCGGCAAGGCGTCGATGGGCGCCTATGTGGCGGCGAAGAGCGCGGTCGCCCGCCTCACCGAATCGATGGCGCTGGAACTGCGCGGCCATGGCATCGGCGTCAACGCGATCGCCCCGAGCATCATCGACACGCCGGCGAACCGCGCGGCGATGCCGGACGCCGATCCCGCCGCCTGGGTGACGCCGGCGCAGCTGGCCGACGTGATCGGTTTTCTCGCGTCCGACGCCGCGTCGGCGATCCACGGCGCGGTGATCCCGGTGGTGGGCCTGTCGTGACGCGCGGCGCGGCCCGCTACGGGCTGCGCTTCTGCAGGTTCTTCTGGACGATCGCCGCGACGATCAGCGTGTAGGCGACCAGCCGCATCAGGTAGTAGATCGGCGAATAGTCGGTCAGGTGCGCGTGCAGCCCGGAATGCAGCCACTGCGCGCCCTGGATCCAGAACGCGAGCGCGAAGTACAGGAAGAAGCTGTCGCGGCTCGACTTCCAGAACCGCAGGAAGCACAGGCCGATCACGAGGCAGGCCATCACCAGCGCACCGGACATCAGGGTCGGCATCTCATTCGTCCTCGTAGACCAGGCCGTACACCAGCAGCGTCAGCGAAATCAGCGCCGTCCATTGCCGCTCCTGGGCGAGGTCGCCGCCCACAAGCGCCAGCTTGTCGAGCACCAGCAGCACGTTGTTGACGGTCAGCCCGCTGAAGCACAGCGCGCTCCAGTAGAGAAGCCGGGACCGCGTACGCCGGTAATGCGCCCACAGCAGCACGGCGATTCCCAGCGACAGCAGCGCACACAGCGAATAGATCGCAGCGGCCATCAATCCTTCTCCTTGCGCAGCGAGAATGCATCCGCGAAGCGCGACGCCTTGCGGTCCACGTGGGAATGGATCAGCGCCGTCACCTCGCGCAGCGAGCGCGCGTACGCCCGGTCGAGATCGGCGAACAGCGACTGCAGCGCCGGCGGCTCGCGCCGGCAGCGATAGGTACGCGGCGTACCGTCGCATTCGAGCAGGTCGGCCTCGCACAGATCCTCGGCCAGCGACTGCGCGGCCGCGACCGGCACGTACAGCCGCCG
The DNA here is from genome assembly GCA_966211005.1 of uncultured Arenimonas sp. Taxonomy (GTDB): domain Bacteria; phylum Pseudomonadota; class Gammaproteobacteria; order Xanthomonadales; family Xanthomonadaceae; genus Arenimonas. The sequence continues at coordinate 1,224 of CBIHMN010000049.1, read as the reverse complement.
GGCGATGTCTTCGGCCGTCCAGCCGGCGCCGGGCTCGCGCCACAGCAGCAGCAGCGTTTCGAGGTGGGGAACCGTCGGGATGCTCGTCAGCAGGAACCTGCGGACCCCGTCCGGTATCGGGTGAACCATCATGTCGCCCCTGTAACCAGTCGGGAATTGTAGGCCCGGGGCGACACCCCCGGCCACCCCGGGAACATCTTTCCTCCCGTACACACGCCCTGCACCTTTCTGAAGATAATTTGCGCCGATGACCGTTCAGGGGAACGGCTCGAGCAACCGAGGTAGCGATGTCCACCCAGCCGCCCGTCACCCGCGCACGGCGCTCCGGCGCACGCCCCCACCCTGCCGCCGACGCCGATCCGCTGCACCAGTTGCTGGCGGCGATGAGCGCCGTCCGCGACGGCGATTTCAATGTGCAGCTCCCGCTGCACTGGGAAGGCCTGCACGGCAAGCTCGCCGACACGTTCAACGAGATCGCCAGCAACAACCGCCGGCTCGCGAAGGATCTCGCGCGCGTCGCGCAGAAGGTCGGTGGCGAAGGCGAGACGCGCCAGCGCGTACTCCCCGCGAACCGCCAGGGCCAGTGGGAAGAGATGGAGGTCTCGGTCAACAGCCTGATCCGCGACATGGCGCGCCCGATCGAGACGATGACCGAGGCGATGGCCGCGGTGGCCAAGGGCGACCTGAGCAAGACCGTGCCGCTGGATTCCGAAGGCCGCCCGCTGAAGGGCGAGTTCCTGCGCGCCGCGCACGTGATCAACCGCATGCTCGAGCAGATGTCGGAGTTCAGCTCCGAGGTCACGCGCGTCGCGCTCGAGGTGGGCACCGCCGGCCGCCTCGGCGGCCAGGCGCAGGTCAAGGGCGTGTCCGGCGTCTGGAAGGACCTCACCGACTCGGTGAACCAGATGGCGTCGAACCTGACGGCCCAGGTCCGCAACATTTCCGAGGTCACGATCGCCGTCGCCAACGGCGACCTCAGCCGCAAGATCACCGTCGACGTGCGCGGCGAGATCCTGCAGCTGAAGGAGGCCATCAACACGATGGTCGACCAGCTGCGCGGCTTCGCGTCGGAGGTCACGCGCGTCGCCCGCGAGGTCGGCACCGAAGGCAAGCTCGGTGGCCAGGCGATCGTGCCCGGCGTCGCGGGTACCTGGAAGGACCTGACCGACTCGGTGAACGCGATGGCGTCGAACCTGACGTCGCAGGTGCGCAACATCGCCGAGG
>CBIHMN010000048.1:0-10440 GCA_966211005.1 uncultured Arenimonas sp. | reverse complement strand
TGCGTGTTTCCGCGTGACGCTGCCGCTGGCGCCGGCCGAGGGCGCGGCGCCGCTCCCGCCGGTGCCGGCGCGCGCGGCGGGGGTGACCGCCACGCCGCGGCATGTGCTGCTGGTCGAGGACGACGCGCTGGTCGCCGACGTGGTGGTCGCCCTGCTGCGCCGCGCCGGGCACGCGGTCGCGCACGCCCCGCACGCGCTGGCCGCGCTCGCCGAACTCGACGTCGACGCGTTCGACCTGGCGCTGGTGGACCTCGACCTGCCCGGCATCGACGGGCTGACGCTGGCGACGCTGGTCCGCGCCCGCTGGCCGTTGCCGATGGTCGCGCTGACCGCGCGCGCCGATCCGGAAGCCGAGCCGGCCGCGTTCGCCGCCGGCATGGCGGCGTTCGTGCGCAAGCCGGTCGACGGCGCCACGCTGGCGGCCACGATGGAGCGGGTGCTGGGGGGCGTGTAGGAGGGCCTTCAGGCCCGACCGCTCCCTGTTTTCGGAATCGCGGCTGAAGCCGCTCCTACAAGCCGCTCCTGCGAGCCGCTCTTACAGGCCGGCCTGGGAGAATTCGTGGACCGCGTCGACCAGGACGCGCACGTGTTCGGGCGACATGTCGGGCGCCATGCCGTGGCCGAGGTTGAAGACGTGGCCGGCGCGGGAGCCGCCGTTGGCCTGTGCGTAGTCGTCGAGCGCGCGCCGGGCTTCGGCGCGGATCGCATCGGGCGACGCGTACAGCGTCGCGGGGTCGAGGTTGCCCTGCAGCGCGACGCGGCCGCCGGTGCGCCGGCGGGCGTCGCCGAGCGACACGGTCCAGTCCACGCCGATCGCCTCGGCGCCGCTGCCGGCCAGTTCCTCCAGGTACGCGCCATTGCCCTTGCCGACCAGGATCAGCGGCGCGTGCGCGTCGCCGTCGCCGCGCGGCAGTTCGGCGGCGATGCGCTGCTGGTAGCGCAGCGCGAATTCCCGGTACAGATGCGGCGCGAGCATGCCGCCCCACGTGTCGAACACCTGCAGCGCCTGCGCGCCGGCGCGGCGCTGCGCGTCGAGATAGGCGATCACCGCGTCGGTGACGACGCCCAGCAGCCGGTGCAGCGTCGCCGGGTCTTCGATCGCGAGCGACTTCACCCGCGCGAAATCCTTGCTGCCGCCGCCTTCGATCATGTAGCACGCGAGCGTCCACGGGCTGCCCGAGAAGCCGATCAGCGGCACGCGCCCGGCGAGTTCGCGCCGGATCAGCGACACCGCGTCGGTGACGTATCGCAGCGACGTGCCGACATCCGGGACCGCGAGCTTCGCGATGTCGGCCGCGGTGCGCACCGGCCGCTCGAATTTCGGGCCCTCGCCGTCGGCGAAATACAGGCCGAGGCCCATCGCGTCGGGCACGGTGAGGATGTCGGAGAACAGGATCGCCGCGTCGAGGTCGAAGCGCTCCAGCGGCTGCAACGTCACTTCGCACGCCAGCTCCGGATGGGTCGCCAGCCCCATGAAACTGCCGGCGCGCGCGCGCGTCGCCCGATATTCCGGCAGGTAGCGTCCCGCCTGCCGCATCAGCCAGACCGGCGTCGCGTCCACCGGCTCACGCCGCAGCGCGCGCAGAAACCGCTCGTTCTTCATCGTCGTCCTCGTCATCGCGGCGCATCCGCCCCCTGGGCGAACATCACCAGAAACCCCTTGCGCACCTGCGCGTCGCGCGCCGCCGCGAACGCGGTCAGCGCCGCGTCGCGCTCGAGGTACTGCTCGCGCCGCAGCTGCGACTTGCCGCCGATCTGCCCGATCTCGCGCAGCAGCGTCCAGCCGCCGAGCAGATCCTGCTGCAGCGTGAGCTGGACGTATTTCGCGGCTTCGCCGGCGAGCGGACGTTGCTGGAGCAGGAGGCGCATGGGACGGTCATTGTAGCCGTTGCGCCGGTGCGTTCAGCCGTCGAGGACCGCCCGGATCGCGGCCTCGGGCACGTCGTCGGCGACCTGCGCGCGGCCGATCCCGGACCACAGCACCAGCCGGATCGCGCCGGACCGTGCCTTCTTGTCGAGCCGCATCCGCGCGAGCAGGGCAGCGGCGTCGAGGCCGGCGGGCAGCGCCACCGGCAGGCCGAAGCGTTCAAGCAGCCTCGCCAGCCGCGCCGCATCGGCCGCGGTCGCGAGACCGAGCCGGGCCGACAGCCGCGCCGCGAGCACCATGCCGACCGCCACGGCCTCGCCGTGCACGAGCCCGCCGTAGCCCTGCTGCGTTTCGATCGCGTGGCCGAACGTGTGCCCGAAGTTCAGCAGCATCCGTTCGCCCTGTTCGGTCTCGTCGCGGGCGACGATCGCGGCCTTGTGGCCGCAGCTGGTCGCGACCGCGTGCACCAGCGCGTCGGCATCGCGCCGCGACAGCGCGTCGGCATGCCGCTCCAGCCAGTCGAGGAAACCGGCGTCGGCGATCGCGCCGTATTTCACGACCTCGGCGAAACCGGCCCGCAGCTCGCGCGGGGGCAGCGTCGCGAGCGTCGCGAGGTCGGCGAACACGGCCGACGGCTGGTGGAAGGCGCCGACCAGGTTCTTGCCCGCCGGCAGGTCCACCGCGGTCTTGCCGCCGACGGAGGAATCCACCATCGCCAGCAGCGTCGTCGGCAGCTGCACGACGCGCACGCCGCGCATCCAGCACGCGGCGGCGAAGCCGGCGAGGTCGCCGACGACGCCGCCGCCGAGCGCGATCACCGTCGCGTCGCGGTTGGCGCCGAGCGCGGCGAGCGCGTCGAGCACGTCGCCGAAGCGGGCCAGCGTCTTTTCCTGTTCGCCCGGCGGCAGTACCAGCACGCCGGTCTCGCGGTCGGCGAGCGCGGCCCGTACCCGCGCGAGGTAATGCGGGGCCACGTTCGCGTCGGTGACGACCAGCGCGTGCCTGCCGGGGACCGCCGCGGCCAGCGCGCCGGCGTCGTCGAGCAGCCCGTGGCCGATGCGGATCGCGTAACCCCGCGCGCCGAGTTCGATGCGCACTTCCCGCGTCACGCCGCCTCCGTGCGCTGCCAGCGGTGCTGCAGCAGTCCCGCGAGGCGTTCGGCCGCGACCGGCACCGCGAGGCCGTCGCTTTCGAACGCGAGATCGGCGACCTCGCGATACAGCGGTTCGCGGTCCGCGGCGAGGGCATCGAGGCGCGCCTCGCGGTCGGGCACCGCCAGCAACGGCCGCGACCGGTCGCGCGCCAGCCGCTCCAGCTGCCGCGGCACCGTCACCTGCAGCCACACGACGAACGCGCGGGTCCGCAGCGCATGCCGGTTTTCCTCGGCGACCACCGCGCCGCCGCCGGTCGCGACGAGCTGCCCGGCGCCGCGCATCAGCTCGGCGATCAGCTGCCGCTCGCGCGCGCGGAAGCCGGCTTCGCCCTCGCAGTCGAAGATCACCGGCACCGGCGCGCCGGTGAGTTCCTCCAGCCGCTGGTCGCAGTCGACGAACGCGAGCCCGAGCCGCGCCGCGAGGCGCTTGCCGATCGAGGTCTTGCCGGCCCCCATCGGGCCGACCAGCACGAGATTGGGCGCGGGATTCATGCCGCCGATGCTAGCAGCCGCGTCGCGCCGGCGACGGCCACGCGGCGCGCGGATGCACGCCCGGCACGCAGCGGCGACAATGCCGGTCGACCGGGAGGACGCGATGGACGGACAGGACGAGTACACCGCGGCGCTGGCCGCCTTCGGCCGGCTGCTGCAGGAAGCGACCGACGCCGGCGACCCCGAGCCGACGGCGATGACCGTCGCCACCTGCGACGCGCGCGGCATGCCGTCGGCGCGCACCGTGCTGCTGAAGGCGTGGGACGAGCGCGGGTTCGTGTTCTACACCAACTACGAGAGCCGCAAGGGCGCGCAGCTGCTGGCCAATCCGCAGGCGGCGCTGCTGTTCCACTGGAAGACGATGCGCGACGGCGTGCAGGTCCGGATCGAGGGCACGGTGGAGCCGGTGTCGCTGGCCGAGGCCGACGCCTATTTCGCGACACGGCCGCGCCCGAGCCAGCTCGGCGCGTGGGCGTCGCTGCAGTCGGCGACGCTGCCCTCGCGCGACGTGTTCGAGGCGCGTTACGCCGCGGTCGAGAAGAAGTTCGACGGCGCCGACGTGCCGCGCCCACCGCACTGGAGCGGTTATCGCGTGGTGCCGGAGCGGATGGAGTTCTGGTACGGCGCGAAGTTCCGGCTGCACGACCGCGTGGAACTCCGCCGCGTCGACGGCGCGTGGACCCGCCGGCTGCTGTACCCGTGACGTACGGCCCGCGCCGGATCGTCTGCCTCGTCGAGGAGCCCACCGAGGTGCTGTACGCGCTCGGCGAGCAGGACCGCATCGTCGGCATCAGCGGCTTCACCGTGCGCCCGCCGCGCGCGCGGAAGGAGAAGCCGAAGGTCAGCGCGTTCACCAGCGCGAAGATCGACGAGATCCTGAAGCTGCGGCCGGATTTCGTGATCGGCTTCAGCGACATCCAGGCCGACATCGCCGCCGAACTGGTGCGCCGCGGCGTGGAGGTGTGGATCGCGAACCACCGCAGCGTCGCCGGGATCCTCGACTACGTGCGCCGCCTCGGCGCGCTGGTGGGCTGCGCGGCGAAGGCCGACGCCTGTGCGGAGGGCCTGCAGCGCGGCCTCGACGCGATCGCCGCGCAGGCGGCGGCGCTGCCACGCCGGCCGAAGGTCTATTTCGAGGAATGGGACGAGCCGCGCATCAGCGGCATCCGCTGGGTCGCCGAGCTGGTGCGCATCGCCGGGGGCGACGACATCTTCCCGGAACTCGCCGCCGAACCGCTGGCGAAGCAGCGCATCCTGCCGGACGACGACGCGATCATCGCGCGCGCGCCGGACATCGTGTTCGGCTCGTGGTGCGGCAAGAAATTCCAGCCCGGCAAGGTCGCCACGCGCCCGGGCTGGGCCGAGGTCCCGGCCGTCCGCGACGGCGAACTGCACGAGATCAAGTCGCCGATCATCCTGCAGCCCGGCCCCGCCGCGCTGACCGACGGCGTCCACGCGATGCACGCGCATATCGCGCGGTGGGCGCGCCGCTCCGGGTGAGTTCTGGATTCCTTGCCGCGGACGGGCGCCGAAAAGGCAGAGCTCCAGGCGTCATTTTTCCCGACGCGGATCACGCGGATGAAAGCGGATAGAGCAAGAGAAAGATTTATCCGCGTTCATCCGCGTTCATCCGCGTCGACGCTTATGCCCCCGGCCGTATCCGTGCTCGTCCGTGGCAAGAAATCAGCCACCCCGCAGCACCGCGAACCCCATGTCGGCGAGAAGGCCTGTCATCCTCCCGGCTTCCGCCGCCCGCGCGCTGGAGGCGTTGCCCTGCTGCGCGCGCTTCGCGACGCCCTGCGCGATCGCGGCGAGCCGGAAGAAGCTGAAAGCCAGCACGAACGGCCAGTCTTCCGGGATCGGATGCCCGCTCAGTCCGGCGTAGCGCGCGAGCATCGCGCTTTCGTCCGGAATGCCCAGCGCCGCGCGGTCGAGACCGGCGAGGCCGGGCAGGGCGGGGTTCCGCGGCAGGCGCAGCGCCATGCACAGGTAGCCGAGGTCGGCGAGCGGATGGCCGAGCGTCGCCAGTTCCCAGTCGAGTACCGCCGCCACTTCCGGCGCGTGCGGCGCGAACATCACGTTGTCGATCCGGAAATCGCCGTGCACCAGCGCCACGCGGCCGTCGTCGGCCGGACACCGCGCCGGCAGGCCGGCGATCAGCGCGTCCATCGCCGCGATCGGCTGCAGCTCGCTGGCGCGGTACTGCGTCGTCCAGCGCTCGATCTGCCGCGCGAAATAGTTGCCGGGGCGGCCGAAATCGCCGAGTCCGGCCGCGTCGACGTCGACCGCGTGGATCGCCGCCAGCGCCCGCAGCATCGCGTCGTACAGCGCGTCGCGCTGCGACGGCGATTCGGACGGCAGCGCCGGGTCGCGCAGCACGCGGCCGTCGACATGCGCCATCACGTAGAACATCGCGCCCGTCACCGACGCATCGGTGCACAGATGCAGCGGCGCGGCGACCGGCACCGCGCCGCCGTGCAGCGCCTGCAGCACGCGGAACTCGCGGTCGACCGCATGCGCCGACGCGAGCAGCGGGCCGGACGGCTGGCGACGCAGCACGTAGCGGCCGCTCGCGGCGTCGAGCCGGTAGGTGGGGTTCGACTGGCCGCCGTCGAAGCGCGTCACGCGCAGCGGGCCACGGAATCCGTCGACGTGCGCCGCCAGGTACGCGGCGAGCGCCGCTTCGTCCAGGGCCGGCGCCGGGCTCATCGCGGCTCCCGCGGCGCCCGCCGCGGCCAGAAACCGCGCAGCGCGAGCGCCGCCGCGCCGACCAGCGCGGCCACCAGGCAGCCGTCGTAAACCCGTTCCATCGGGACCCATCCGAGCCACGCGTTCACTTCCGACAGCGGCCACAGCGGTCGCATGTCCGCATGCATCAGCCCGTCGAGCAGCACATGCGAAAACGTCCCGACGAACGCGCCGGCGAACGACGCCGTCCATGTCAGCGGCGGATGCACGATGCGCAGCCCGCGCAGCACCGCGCTGCTCACCGGCTTCCCGATCACGCCGGCGACCGCGCCGATCGCCGCGGCGCCGGCGACGGTGTGCGTCCAGCCGTGCAGCACCGGCCAGCCGAGCGCGAGCCCGAGGCCGGGCTCGATGTCGATCAGCACCTGCGCGCCGCCGAACACCATGAAGCTGAAATGCCGCCCGCCGATCGCCTTGAACACGAGCCCGGGGCCGAGGTGGAACGGGGTGAACGGCATCGTCAGCCCTTGAGCATCGAGCGCGCGAGCGCGGCGATATGCACTTCGTCGGGGCCGTCGGCGAGCCGCAGCGAGCGCGCGGCCGCGTACGCCGGCGCGAGGAAATGGTCCTGCGACAGCCCGCCGCCGCCGTGCAGCTGGATCGCGCGGTCGATCACCGCGCAGGCCATCCGCGGCGCGACGATCTTGATCATGCCGATCAGGTCCTTCGCGCCGGCGATGCCGTGGGCGTCGAGCGCGGCGGCGGCCTGCAGCACGAGCAGCCGGGCCTGTTCGATCTCGCAGCGGCTCAGCGCGATGGCTTCCTGCGCCATGCCGTGGCCGCCGAGCGGCCGTCCGAATGCCTCGCGCGTGCGGGCGCGTTCCACCATCGCCTCCAGCGCGCGCTGCGCGAGGCCGACCAGGCGCATGCAGTGGTGGATGCGGCCCGGTCCGAGCCGCGCCTGCGCGATCGCGAAGCCGCTGCCCGGTTCGCCGAGGCGGTTCGCGACAGGCACGCGCACCGCGTCGAACGCGAGCTCGACGTGGCCGTGCGGCGCGTCGTCGTAGCCGAACACCGTGAGCGGGCGCACGACCCGCACGCCCGGCGCGTCCATCGGCACCAGCACCATCGACTGCCGGCGATGCGGCGGCGCCTCGGGCTCGGTCACGCCCATCACGATCAGCACCCGGCAGCGCGGGTCGGCGGCGCCGGTGGTCCACCACTTGCGGCCGGTGATCACGTACTCGTCGCCGTCGCGGGCGATCGGCAGCGCGATGTTGGTCGCGTCGGAGCTGGCGACGTCCGGCTCCGTCATCGCGAACGCGCTGCGGATCGTGCCGTCGAGCAGTCCCGGCAGCCACGGCGCCTGCTGGGCGGGCGTCGCGAACTGCAGCAGCACTTCCATGTTGCCGGTGTCCGGCGCGCTGCAGTTGAAGACCTCCGGCGCGTGCAGCGACCGGCCCATCGCTTCCGCGATCGGCGCGTACGCCAGGTTCGACAGTCCGGCGCCGTGCGTCGCGTCGGGCAGGAACAGGTTCCACAGCCCGGCCGCCTTCGCTTCCGCCTTGAGCGCCTCGAGCCGCGGCGGCACGGTCCAGCGCGTCGCCGGATCCGCCGCATGCGCCGCGAACTCCGCCTCCGCCGGAATCACCCGCGCATCGACAAACGCGGCGACCCGGCGGAGCACCCCGGTGGGAGGGCCTTCAGGCCCGATTCCCTTCAATAGAATGTCCACAACCCCCGCTCCCCATGCAGATGCGGCGTCGCATTCCAGCTCCCCAGCCGCAGCCGCCCCTGCTCGGGATGGAATTCGCTCAGAGCACTATTCCGCAGCGAGAGGTTCAGGTCCACGGCGCGATGGTCCGGTACTTCCAGCGCGATCTGCGCCAACCGCGAGATCACGCCGCCGCTGCTCAGCACCAGCACTTCGTCGCCGCCCGACAGCGCCTCCAGCCGCTCGCCGGCGGCCCGCACGCGCGCGCCGAACGCGCCCCAGGTTTCCGGCACGCCCGGCAGTTCGTCGCCGGCCCACGCCAGCAGCGCCGCGCGCAGCATCGCGCCGACGTCGCGCGGGTGGCCGCTGCGGCTGGCGACGGCGATCGGGTGCTCGGGGTCGCGCGCCTGCCACGCGGCGAACACCGCACGGTGGTCGAACTCGGCGAAGCCCGGGTCGTCGACCGCGTCGGGCAGGGGCTGCCTGGCGGCGGCGAACGCGGCGGCGACGCCGTCCGCGGTCTGCCGGTGCCGGCGCATGCCGCCGACGACCACCGCGCGGAACCGATGCCCGCCGCGGGCGAGCCAGTCGCCGAGCCGGCGCGACTGCTCGTGGCCGCGCTCGGAGAGCTGGTCGTAATCGGGCGCGCCGAAGCTGGCCTGCCCGTGGCGTACCAGCAGCAGGCTCACGGCCGGGCCGGCGGCGGGGGCGGCGGGTCGCCGGCCGCCGCCAGCTCGCGGCCGCGGCGCGCGGCGGCACCGACCGCGTCGCGCACCAGCGCGCGGAACCCGCCGGCCTCGAACGCCTCCAGCGCCGCCTGCGTCGTGCCGTTGGGCGAGGTGACGCGCTGGCGCAGCGTGGCCGCGGCTTCGCCGGACTCGGCCAGCATCCGCGATGCGCCCAGCAGCGTCTGCGTCGCCAGTGCGCGGGCCGTGTCGGCCGGCAGGCCTTCGGCTTCGCCGGCGGCCTGCAGCGCTTCGGCGAGCAGGAACACATAGGCCGGGCCGCTGCCGGACACCGCGGTCACCGCGTCCATCAGCGCCTCGTCGTCGATCCACGCGGTGAGGCCGGCGGCGCGCATCAGGGTCTCGGCGGCGTCGCGGCCGGCGGCGTCGACGCGCGGCGTGGCGAACAGCCCGGTCGCGCCGGCGCCGAGCAGCGCCGGCGTGTTCGGCATCGTGCGGACCACCGCCGCGTCGCCGCCGAGCCACGCGGCGATGCGCGCGGTCGGGATGCCGGCGGCGATCGACACCACCAGCGGCCGCTGCGCCCGCGCCAGCGGCGCCAGCGCTTCGCAGACCGACGCCATCACCTGCGGCTTCACCGCGAGCACCCAGGTGCCGGCGCCGTCGGCGGCCGCGGCCGCGTCCGGATGCACGGCGATGCCGAAATCGGCCGCGAGCGCCGCGCGCAGCGCCTCGACCGGTTCGGCGACGCGGATCGACGCCGGCGCGCGCCCGCCGGCGATCAGGCCGCCGACCAGGCTGCGGGCCATGTTGCCGCCACCGATGAATGCCACGGAGGAGTCGTTCATCGCCGCAGTCTAGCCGGCCGGCCGCGGCGGGCGCGGACCGAACAGCGCGGTGCCGATGCGCACCATCGTCGCCCCCTCGGCGATGGCCTGCGCGAAGTCGTCGCTCATGCCGATCGACAGCGTGTCGACGCCGGGATGCGCGGCGGCGACACGGTCGAACAGCGCCTTGAGCTTGCGGAACGCCGGGCGTCGCCGTTCCGGGTCGGCATGCGGCTCGGGGATCGCCATCAGCCCGCGCAGCCGCAGCCGTGGGGCCGCCGCGACCGCCGCGGCGAGCGCGTCGACGTCGCCCGGCGCGCAGCCGGACTTGCCGCGCTCGCCGTCGACATTGACCTGAACGAGCACGTTCAGTGGCGGCATCGAGTCCGGTCGCGCGCGGTCGAGCGCGGCGACGATGCGCGGCCGGTCGACGGTCTGCACCCAGTCGAACGTTTCCGCCGCGTCGGCGGCCTTGTTCGACTGCAGGTGGCCGATCAGATGCCATTGCAGCCCGAGGTCGGCGAGTGCGCGGCGCTTGCCGACCGCTTCCTGCACGTAGTTCTCGCCGAACGCGCGCTGCCCCGCGGCGGCGAGCGCGCGCACTTCGTCCGGGTGCCGGGTCTTCGACACGGCCAGCAGCGTGACGGTCTCTGGCCGACCGGCGCGACCGGCCGCGTTTTCAACGGCTTGCAAGACGTCGCGAAGGGTGTGGTGGAGCGGTTCCATGGATGGCATCGGCCTTCTTGGATGGCGCTATACTCGCCCGGGGATTCGCGGTCGCCCATCCGTCTGAGGGGACATGGCAATGGATATCGCTGAGCTGCTCGCATTCTCGGTCAAGAACAAGGCGTCCGACCTGCACCTGTCGGCGGGCCTGCCCCCGATGATCCGCGTCGATGGCGACGTGCGCCGCATCAACATCCCGGCGCTCGACCACAAGCAGGTGCACGCGCTGGTGTACGACATCATGTCGGACAAGCAGCGGCGCGACTACGAGGAATTCCTCGAGGTCG
>CBIHMN010000047.1:0-10549 GCA_966211005.1 uncultured Arenimonas sp. | reverse complement strand
CCGCCTCGTCCATCTGCAGCGGCAGCGCGACGACGAACTCGTCGCCACCCAGACGCCCCGCGGCGGCGTGTTCCGGCAGGCCGGCGCGCAGCAGCGCGGCGACGTCGCGCAGCACGTCGTCGCCGACGCCGTGCCCGTAGCGGTCGTTCACCGTCTTGAAGCGGTCGACGTCGATCAGCATCAGCGTCGCCGGCGCGGCGTGGCCCTGATTGCGGCGCAGCAGTTCGCCGGCCTGCAGTTCCCAGTGGCGACGATTGGCGAGGCCGGTCAGTGCGTCGATCTCGCTGAGTTCGCGCAGCCGGATGTTCTGGCCCTGCACCTTGCGCACCAGCTGCGACATGCTGAAGCTCACCGCGAGCGTGTGCACCGCCATCACCGGCAGGCAGGCGAGCAGCACCGCGGTGCTGGTTTCCGGCGCGAACGCGAAGCCGGTGAGCAGGCCGCCGACCGCGACCGCCGCCAACAGACCCGGCAGCGAGCGCGGCAGCATGCCGCGCACGCCGGTGTTGACCTTGTCGGCGCAGGCGACGGTGACCAGCACGGCCGAAGGCAGCAGGTTGAAATGCATCAGCGGCAGGCAGCTGCCCGCCAGCATCGAATCGACGAGGAAATTGCGCAGTTCCGCCTTCATCGGGTTCGCGGCGCGGACCGCGAGCACGAAGGCGACCTGCGGCCAGACGAAGCACACGAACGCCGCCCAGGCCCACGCCGGCCAGCCGGCGCCGATCTCGCCCAGCACGATGCCGATCGGCAGGGCCGCCAGGCCCATGCCCAGCACCCGGAAGCGGTAAGTGCGCCGCGGCAGCGCGCTCAGGCGGCTGGCGTGGTCGACGGCGGGCGTCGGCGCGGCGGGTTCGGGCGGGCGCATCGGGCGGGCTCCGGAAACTGCGTGCAGCATAGCGGCCGGGCGCTATCATTGCGCGCCTCCGCGCTGGACCGCCGAATGATTCCGCTCCGCACGCTCGTCACCCACGGCGTCCGCTTCCTCGCCGCCTCGCAGGCGGCGACCGCGCTGATGCTGCATGGCATGTGGCTCCTGCTGGCGGCGGCGACCTGGTCGCACGCCGATCCGGACGCCAAGTCCGTCACCGGCCCCTTTTTCCGGGTGTTCGCGTGGCTCGGTGGCATCGAGCCCGGCGAGCACGTGGACGGGTCGCATGTCGTGCAGGCGATGGCGCTGCTGACGCTGCCGGTGTGGCTGCTGGCGAGCCTGCGGCCCCGGCGCGGTCCGCCGCGCACGCTGGTCCGGGCGATGGCGACGTGGGCGCTGGCGTCGGGCGTCGTCGCATTCTGCGGTTTTTCGCTGGCGTTCTGGCTCGGTCACGGGCTGACGACCGCCCAGGCGTTCCGGCTCGCGTTGCTGTTCGGGACGATCGCCGCCGGCGCCGCCGCGTGGGCGGTGGCGGTCGACCGGTTCGGCGAGATGATCGTCGCGTCCTCCGGACGTGGAGCAACCTGAATCGACGGCGGCGAAGACGCGTCGTTTCGCGTTGCGTAGACAGTGGTCGCGGCCACCATCGGGGCACTTCCCCAACGAGGAGACCCGTCATGTCCGCGCGCGAGAAGATCACGCCGAACGGTGATGCCCGCTACGTCCGTCGCGACGACAAGGGCCGGTTCAAGGAAAGCGACGACGTCGGCCGCTCGCTGGCGCAGGACCAGCGGCGCGACGCCAAGCACGATACGAAGCCCGGCCAGGGCGACCGGGGCGATCGCAAGACGCACTGACCGGCGATGAGCCTCGCCGAGTACCGGCGCAAGCGGGCGTTCGACGCCACGCCCGAGCCGGAACCGGGCAAGCCGATGCCTCGCGGGCGGCGGCCCGTCTTCGTCGTGCAGCTGCACCACGCCAGCCGGCGCCACTACGACTTCCGGCTGCAGGTCGGCGACGCGCTGAAGAGCTGGGCGGTGCCGAAGGGCCCCAGCTACGACCCGGCGGTGAAGCGCATGGCGGTCGAGGTCGAGGACCACCCGCTCGATTACGCGAAGTTCGAGGGCCGGATTCCCGCCGGACATTACGGCGGCGGCCATGTCGCGCGCTTCGACGAGGGGGTCTGGGCCACGGACGGCGACCCGGACGCGCAGTTGCGCAAGGGTCATCTGCGCTTCGAGCTGTTCGGTCGCAAGCTGAAGGGCGCGTGGCACCTCGTGCGCTCGGGAAAGCCGGCGAAGCAGCCCCAGTGGCTCCTGTTCAAGGACAAGGACGCCTACGCCGGCACGGTCGAGGCCGATGATCTGCTGGCTGACGTGACGCCACCGACCGCCGCCGACGCGAAGCGTTCGGGCAGCGGCAAGGCGGCGAAGAAGAAGCTGACGTCGGTCGCTCCGACGAAGCGCGCACGCCGCATCGACTGGGCGAAGCGGGCGGCGAAGCTCGCCGGCGCGAAGCGCGCGAAACTCGCGGACGCGCCCTTCGAACCCCAGCTGGCGCGGCTCGGCGACGCGCCCCCGCCGGGCGACGACTGGCTGCACGAACTCAAGTGGGACGGCTACCGGCTCGTGGCCGTGCTGCGCGGCGGCAAGGCGCGGCTGTGGTCGCGCAATGCGCTCGAGTGGACCGACAAGGTGCCGGAGATCCGCGAAGCGCTCGAACGCCTCGGCATCGCCGACGCGGCGCTCGACGGCGAACTGATCGCCGGCACCGGCACGCAGGCCGACTTCAACCTGCTGCAGGCGACGCTGTCCGGCGAATCGCCCGGCGTGCTCGGCTTCGTGCTGTTCGACCTGCTGCACGTGGACGGCTTCGACATCGACCGGGTCGCACTGCGCGAGCGCAAGGCGCTGCTGGCCGACCTGCTCGGCGCGTCGCCGCCGAAGCATCTGGCTTACAGCTCCCATATCCCGGGCGACGGCGCCGCCGCCTACGCGCTGGCGGCCGAACGCGGGTTCGAGGGCCTGATCAGCAAGCGCGCGGACCGCCCGTACGTCCCCGGCCGCAGCGACGACTGGCGCAAGACGAAGCATCTCGCCTCGGACGAATACGCGGTGGTCGGCTACACGGCGGGCAAGGGCGCGCGCGCGGTCGGCTTCGGCTCGCTGCTGCTCGCGCGCCCGGACGGCGAGGGCGGGTGGCGCTATGTCGGCCGTGTCGGGTCCGGTTTCACCGACGCGCTGATGCGCACGCTGACGAAGAAGATCGGGCGACGCGGCGACGACACGCCGAGCGTCGACATCACGCCGGCCCAGCGCAAGGATCTCGGGCGCGGCGCGAAGTGGTTCGCGCCGCTGTTCGTCGTCGAGGTGAACACGCGCGGCATCGGCGGTGGCGGGCTGCTGCGGCAGCCGTCGCTGAAAACCGTGCGGCCCGACAAGGGCGTCGCGGATCTGCTGGACAGCGATCGCGGGGCGAAGGAGGGCGGGGTGGCGACGAAGACGCGGAAAGTTGCGAAGGCCCCGGCGAAAGGCGGGTCAAAGCGGGCCACGACGAACACGACGGGCACGACGACCACGACCAAGGCGAAAACAGGCTCGGGAAGCACCGGGGACGTGGTGTTCGAGGGCGTGCGCATCAGCAGTCCGGACAAGGTGGTGTTCGCCGACGCCGGCGTCACCAAGGCCGAGGTCGCCGCGTACTACGCGGCGGTGATGCCGCTGCTGCTGCCGGAGGTGGTCGGGCGACCGCTGTCGGTGATCCGCTGCCCGGACGGCACCGGCGGGCAGTGCTTCTTCCAGAAGCATCTGACGGCGGGGCTGAAGCGCGTCGGCACGAAGAAACTGAAGGAGGAGTCTGGCAAGAACGCCGACTACCTCGTGGTCGAGGACGCCGGCGGGCTGATGGAACTCGTGCAGTTCAACGCGCTCGAATTCCATCCGTGGGGGTCGCACGCGAAGAAGCCCGATCGCGCCGACCGCGTCGTGTTCGACCTCGATCCCGGTCCGGACGTGCCCTTCGCCGAGGTGAAGCGCGCGGCCGTCGACGTGCGGCGCAAGCTGGAGGCCATCGGCCTGGAGTCGTTCCTGCGCACCACCGGCGGCAAGGGCCTGCACGTGGTGGTGCCGCTGAACCCGGGCTGCGACTGGGACCTGGTGCGCCGGTTCGCGCAGGGGTTCGCCGTGGCGCTCGCCGGCTCCGAACCCGACCGCTTCCTCGCGGTGTCGACGCTGAAGAAGCGCCCGGGGAAGATCTTCGTCGACTACCTGCGCAATGGCCGCGGCGCGACCGCGGTGGCCTCGTATTCGCTGCGTGCGCGCCCCGGCGCGCCCGTGGCGATGCCGCTGCCGTGGTCGGCGTTGCCGAAGCTCAAGGGCGGAGACCAGTTCACGCTGGCCGGCGTCCCCGCGCATCTGCGCCGCCGGCGCGCCGACCCGTGGGACGGCATCGGCGACGTGAAGCAGAACCTGAAGCGCTGGGCGAAGACGTCGGGCTGAATGCGGCGTCCGGTTGCCGCGGCGCATCGGCGCCCCCATGTCGAGGCGATGACCCGCCCATCCGCACCGTTCGTTCCGCTGTCGATCCTCGACCTCGCGCCCGTGGTGGAAGGCAGCACCCCGGCGACGACGTTCGCCCATACGCTCGATCTCGCGCGCCACGCCGAGCGCCTCGGCTACGGCCGGTTCTGGCTCGCCGAGCACCACAACATGCCGGGCATCGCCAGCGCCGCGACCGCCGTGCTGATCGGGCATGTGGCGGCCGGCACGACGACGATCCGCGTCGGCGCCGGCGGCGTGATGCTGCCCAACCATGCGCCGCTGCAGGTCGCCGAGCAGTTCGGCACGCTCGGCACCCTGTTCCCCGACCGCATCGACCTCGGCCTCGGCCGGGCGCCGGGTACCGACCAGGCCGCCGCCAAAGCACTGCGCCGCTATTACGCCAGCGCCGAGGAATTCCCCGCCGACGTGGTCGAACTGCTGCGCTATTTCGAACCGGCGGTGGCCGGGCAGCCGGTGCAGGCCGTTCCCGGGGCCGGTGTCGCCGTCGAACCGTGGATTCTCGGCTCGAGCCTGTTCGGCGCCCGGCTCGCCGCCGCGCTCGGGCTGCGCTATGCGTTCGCATCCCACTTCGCCCCCGACGCGCTGTCGCTGGCGCTCGACGCGTACCGGCGCGAGTTCCGTCCGTCGTCGCGGCTCGCGGCGCCGCACGCGATGCTGGCGCTGAACGTGGTCTGCGCCGACACCGACGCCGAAGCGGCACGCCTGTTCACCACGCAGCAGCAGGCGTTCGTGAACCTGCGGCGCGGCCGTCCCGGGCTCGTGCCGCC
This sequence comes from uncultured Arenimonas sp., assembly GCA_966211005.1. Taxonomy (GTDB): domain Bacteria; phylum Pseudomonadota; class Gammaproteobacteria; order Xanthomonadales; family Xanthomonadaceae; genus Arenimonas. The sequence continues at coordinate 5,351 of CBIHMN010000047.1, read as the reverse complement.
ACCGCTCGCGAGCGCGGCTGCGTTGGACGACTTCTGCACGCCCCAGGAACGCGCCGGCGTCGACGCGGCGCTGTCCTGCGCGGTGGTCGGATCGCCGGACAGCGTGGCGCGCGGCCTGCGCGACTTCGTCGCCCGTCATCGGCCGGACGAACTGATCCTGACGGCGAACGTGTTCGACCACGCGGCGCGCGTGCGCTCGTTCGAGCTCGCGATGGCGGCCGCCGCCTCCGGCTGACGCGCATCGGCTAACCTGCGCGGAACCCTCCGGGAGCCCGCGCAATGACCGCACCCGTCGATGTCGATTTCGATCTCGCGCCCCGCGAGCGGCGCTTCGTCGTGCTGGTCGCGCTGGTGCAGGCGCTGCTGCTCTACGTCGCGCAGTACGGCATCGACCACGACGTCTGGCCGTTCGCCGCGCTCGGCGGCCGCGTGTACTGGTACACGCTGGTGCTCACCGTGCCGACCTCGATGCTGCTGTCGGTGCGCACGCTCGACGATCGCCGGTTCTGGCAGCAGGCGGCGCTCGTGGCCGGGGTGTACGCGCTGCTGGCGGCGTGGGCCGTGTGGACCGCGACGGGAGCCGCGTTCGTCGCCGCCGAGCCGGTGCTCACGCCGTTCGCGTGGACGCTGGCGATCGGCAGTTTCGTGCTGCTTCCGTACCTGCAGGCCCGGCTCGCGCACGGGCGCTGGTGCGCGCCGTACCCGTTCCTGTTCGAGAGCGCGTGGCAGAACGCGCTGACGCTCGGGCTGGCGGCGGTCTTCGTCGGCCTCGGCTGGGGCCTGCTGGTGCTGTGGGCGCAGCTGTTCAAACTGGTGGGCATCGAGCTGTTCGAGGACCTGTTCGCCGAGCCGCCGTTCGTCTACCTGGCGACCGGACTGCTGGTCGGCCTCGGCGTGCTGATCGGCCGCACCCAGCAGAAGCCGGTGCGGATCGCGCGCTCGATCCTGTTCGCGCTGTTCACCGGGCTGTTGCCGGTGCTGGTGCTGTTCTCGCTGGCGTTCCTCGCCACGCTGCCGTTCACCGGCCTCGACGGGCTGTGGGACACCAACCACGCGAGCCTGATCGTCGCGCTCGTGCTCGCGCACCTGGTGCTGTTCGTCAACGCGGTGCGGCAGGACGGCGACGGCCCGGCGCCGTATCCGGCGTGGCTGCGCCGGTTCGTCAGCGCCGGGCTGGTCGCGTCGCCGGCGTTCGCGTTGATCGCGCTGGTGGCGCTGTGGCTGCGCATCGACCAGTACGGCTGGACCGTGGAGCGCTACTGGGCGGCGGTGGCGGTAGCGCTGCTCGCCGCGCATGCCCTCGGCTATGCATGGGCCGCGCTGCGACGCGACGGGTCGTGGCTGCAGCGCCTGCCGCAGGTGAACATCGCGGTGTCGCTCGCGGCGATCGCGATGATGGTGCTGGGCAATTCGCCGCTGCTCGATCCGTACCGGGTCGCGACCGCGAGCCAGGTCGCGCGGTTCCATGCCGCGCCGGCCGCGTCGAAGCTCGATGCCCTCGACGCCGAATACCTCCGCTGGCAGACCGGTCGCCACGGGGTGCGCGCGCTGCAGGCGCTGCGCGACGATCCGGCGATCGTCGCGGCGCCGGACCAGCGCGAGCAGATCGACCGGCTGCTGGCGGCGACGCGGCGCTGGGAGTGGGAGCGGCCCGGCGAACCCGCGCTCGACGCCGACGCGCTGGCCCGCCAGCTCGCGCTGGCGCCCGGAACGAGCCCGCCGGACGCCGCGTGGCTCGGCGCGTTCGCGGCCGGGAAACTGCATGGCGACGAGTGCCGGCGCGGCGGCGCGGAGTGCCTCGTGATCGACCTCGACGCCGACCGCGACGGCGCCGACGAGCGGCTGCTGTGCCATCTCGGCTCGACGCATGTCGCCTGCTGGCTCAGCACACGGCGCGCCGCCGGCTGGCGGAACGCCGGCAACGTCGACTTCTACAGCCGCGGCGAGACGATGCCGTGGGCGGCGATCCGGCGCGGCGAGGTGGTGCTGGAGCCGCGCTGCTGGCCGCGCATCGGCCTCGGCGGCATGGAGCCGCAGGTCGTGATGGGCGATGCCACGCCGCGTTCCGACTGCACGCTCGTCGAATCGACGCCCGACGACCCGGGCGTCTTCGACTGACGGTTCAGCGCGGGATGCGGCGAACGAGGTTCCGCTGCGGGTTCGCCTGACGCACCTGCGAGCCGTGCGGACCGGGCAGTTCGCGCTCGATCGGCTGGTGCGCCTTGACGGAATGCTCCTGTGACGGCCCCTTCGGGTTCGTCGTCGTCGGCGCGCCCTGCGCGGCGTCCACCGGGGCCGCGGTGCGATCCGGCCGCGCCTTGAAAGAGCCGGTGCGCTTCGGCGCCGGTGTCGTCGCCGCACCGGCCGTCGACGTACGCGCCCGCGTCGCCTTGCGTGGCGCCGCCTTCTTCGCATTCTTCGTGGTGGCTTTCCGTGCCGTCGTCTTCGCAGCCTTCTTCGCTGCCGTCTTCTTCGTTGCCGTCTTCTTCGCCGTGGTCTTTCTGGTCGCGGCCTTCTTGGTCGCGGCCTTCTTGGTCGTGGCCTTCTTGGTCGTGGCCTTCTTCGCTGTTGCCTTTTTCGCTGCTGGCTTTTTCGCTGTTGCCTTCTTCGCCGCGGCCTTCTTCGCCGCGGCCTTCTTCGCGCTCGTGCGCTTCGCGGCCACCTTCTCGGCCGGCGGCTTGCGCCCCGGTTCGCGCTTCGCCGGGCCTTTCACCGCCGGGGCCTTCTTCGCGGGGGCCTTGCGGGTCGTGCGCGGCGTGGTGCTGCCGGCGCGCTTGCGGGCGGACGACGAGGGACGGGTCGGGGACATGGCCGGCTCCTTGGATGGATGTTCCGCACGACTTCATCACCGGTACGGTGACGGGACCGTGCAGCACGTCTCGCCGTCGCCGCGCCATCGGTGGCACGATCGGACCATGCCCGTTGAAAACCCGAGCCGATGAGCGACGACGCGCCAGCCCGCCTGTTCTTCGCGCTGTATCCGGACGCGGCGACCGCCGCGGCGATGGCCGCCATCGGCGAGGACGCACGCGCGCGCCACGGGCTGAACGGCAGTGGCGTGCGACCGGAGCGGTTGCACGCGACCGTCGCCTACCTCGGTACGTTCGACACGCTGCCCGTGGAACTGGTCGGCGCGGCGAAGGTGGCCGCCGATCGCGTGGCGTCGGACCCCGTGCCGGTCGAGTTCGACACGCTGGCGAGCTTCGAGAATCGCCGCGGGGTCTATCCGCTGGTGCTGCGCGGCTGCGACAACGGTCCGCTGCGCGCGCTGCATCGCGCGCTGGTGGACTCGCTGTTCGCCACGCGGGCGATCGCCGGCGACGCGCCGTTCGAGCCGCATGTCACGCTGATGCGCTCCCGCCGGCTGCTGCCGGCCGAGGCCGTCGCGCCGGTCGGCTGGACGGCGGGCGAACTGGTGCTGGTGCACAGCGTCGTCGGCCACGGTCGCTACGAGTTCCTGCATCGGCGCGCGCTCGGTACGGAGCCCGAGGCGTGATCTCCGACCTGTCCCGGCTGCCCATCGGTCAGCTCGCCGCCGCCGAAGCCTCGTACGCGTTTCCGCCACGCGCGTACCACCACTTCGGCCACGTACGCGACGTGCTCGCGCGCGCCGACGACGTCGCGGCCGGTCCCGGCTGGCGGCAACCGGACGAGGTGCGGCTCGCGATCCTCTACCACGACGCGGTGTACGAGCCGGCGAGGCGCGACAACGAGGCGCGTTCGGCGCTACTGGCTCGCGAGCATCTCGGCCGCTGGCCGTCGGGCGCCGATGCGGACCGCGTCGCGTGGCTCGTGGCGCTGACGGCGCGCCACGGACGGCTCGGGCCGGACGACTTGCAGGACGACCCCGACGCCGCCAACTTCCTCGACTGCGACATGGCGATCCTCGGTGCCGAGCCGGCCGTGTTCGACGCCTACGACCGCGGCATCGCCGCCGAGTACCGCGGCCATGTCCCGGGATGGCTCTTCGCGATGCAGCGCCGCCGTTTCCTGAAGGGCCTGCTGGCGGCGCCGCGGATCTTCCTCGGCGACTTTTTCCACGCCCGCCTCGACACGGCGGCGCGCCGCAACCTGCGCCGGGCGGTGACCCGCAAGCAGTGACCGGCGCGATGGGCGCGACGCGCCGCTTGGGCTAGGCTGGCGGCCACGACGGCGAAGAGGGCACGCGGATGGGCGAGGGCGAAAGCAGGGCCCGGCTGCTGGTGGTCGACGATTCGAAGCTGATGCGCAAGGCGGCGACGAAGATGCTCGGCGACGAGTTCGACATCGTGCTCGCCGAGGACGGCCAGCAGGCGTGGATCCAGCTGGAGTCCGACCCGACGATCCAGGTGCTCTTCACCGACCTCAACATGCCGGTCTGCGACGGCTACGAGCTGCTCGCGCGCGTCCGCGGCAGCGGCGACGCCGACGTGCAGACGATGCCGGTGATCGTGATGACCGGCGCCGAGAACGACGAGGACGCCCGGATGCGGGCGCTGCAGGCCGGCGCGACCGATTTCATCACGAAGCCGTTCACGACCACCGACCTGCTGGCGCGGGCCCGCGCGCACGTCTCGCACCGGAAGAAGACGCAGCAGCTGGAAGCGCAGACGACGCTCGACGCGCTGACCGGACTGGCCAACCGCGCCGGTTTTCTGCAGCGGCTGCAGCAGGACCTGGCGTATGCGCGCCGCCATCTGCAGGCGATGTGCGTCGTACGGATCGAACTGGACGATTTCCGGCGGCTGTTCCTGGGCTACGGCCGCGAGGCCGCCGAGGGCCTGCTGCTGCGCGTCGCCGGCATGCTGCAGGCGCGGATCCGCAAGGAAGACACCGCCGCGCGGATCGGCCTCGGCGGGTTCGCGCTGTCGCTGCCGGGCGCCCAGGCGGCGGGCATCGAAGGGATGCTCGCGAAACTGCGTGCGGAACTCGCCGCCGATCCGCCGCGCGGCGAGGACGGGCTGGAGATCGCGCTGACGCTGTCGTCGGGAATCGTCAGTCCCGGCCTCACCGGCGGCGATGCGCGCACCGTGTTCGAGCACTGCGAGGAAATGCAGCTGCAGGCGGCGATCGGCGGCGATGCGGTCGATGCCGGCGAACCGTGGCCCGAGGTCGAGGTCGTGTCGCTGGAGACCGACGCGCCGCCGGCCGACGCGTCCCCCGCGGTCGTCGCCGAATCGCCGCCGGACGCCTCGACGTCCGTCCCGGCCGAGGCCGCGCCGCCGGACGCCACATCGGCCGGCCGCGCCCCCGAGGCGCCCGCCGCGGCGTCTGCCGACGCTCCCGCCCGACCGGCGGCGGTCGAGGCCGTCGCCACCGGGGCCGCCGCGCCACCGCCGGTCGCGTCCGCGCCTCGATCCGCTGCAGTTCGT
>CBIHMN010000046.1:0-10745 GCA_966211005.1 uncultured Arenimonas sp. | reverse complement strand
GACGGCGCGTACGTGAACCTCGGCATCGGCCTGCCGACGCTGGTGGCCAACCACATTCCCGACGGCATCGACGTCTGGCTGCAGAGCGAGAACGGGCTGCTCGGCATCGGGCCGTTCCCGACCGAGGACGAGGTGGACGCCGACCTGATCAACGCCGGCAAGCAGACGGTCACCGCGCGCGAAGGCGCCAGCTATTTCGGCAGTCACGACAGCTTCGCGATGATCCGCGGTGGCCACATCGACCTCGCGATCCTCGGCGCGATGGAAGTGACCGACCAGGGCGACCTCGCGAACTGGATGGTGCCCGGCAAGATGGTGAAGGGCATGGGCGGGGCGATGGACCTCGTCGCCGGCGTGAAGCGCGTCGTCGTGCTGATGGAACACACGACGAAGACCGGCGAGCCCAAGATCCTGCCCCGGTGCACGCTGCCGCTGACCGGCGTCGGCGTGGTGTCGCGGATCATCACCGAGCTCGGCGTGCTCGACGTGACCGCGGAGGGGCTGGTGCTGGTCGAAACGGCGCCGGGGGTCGACGCCGACGAAGTGCGGGCGAAGACCGGCTGCCCGCTGCGCGTTTCCTGATCCACGGAACCGCGCGGCGCGTCGCTTCCGCGGCGCCCCGGCCGAGGCGATAATCCGCCGCGCGGCACGCTCCTGTGCCGCCCAGGGGAACGCATGCACACCGAACTCGTCGACCCGCCGGGCGTCCAGCCGCCCGCGCTCCCGCCGTTGCCGCCCGCCACGCCCGACCGGGCGCCGCCGCCGCCGGTACGCCACGGCGTCGAATTCCACGGCACCGCGCGCGAATTCTTCGGCATCTGGTTCGTGAACCTGGTGCTGTCGGTGCTGACGCTGGGCCTCTACTCCGCGTGGGCGAAGGTGCGCACCGAGCGCTATTTCTACGGCAACACGCGCATCGGCGGGTCGCCGTTCGAATACCTCGCCCAGCCGGTCCAGATCCTGAAAGGAAGGCTGGTCGCGTACGCGGTCGCGATCGTCCTCGGCCTGACGGCGCACTTCCAGCTCTGGGCGGTCTACGTGCCGCTGATCCTCGGCCTGCTGTTGCTGCTGCCGTGGCTGATCCAGCTCACGCTGCGCTTCCGCGCGCGCTATTCGGCGTGGCGCGGTCTGCGCTTCCGCTTCGTCGACGGCGTGTACGAAGCGTACGTGGCCTTCTTCTTCCGCCCCATGCTGCTGCCGTTCACGCTGTACCTGACGCTGCCGTGGGTGCGGATGAACCAGCACGACTACATCGTGTCCGGCCACCGGTTCGGCGGGCTGCGGTTCGGCTTCCGGGGCGATCTGGGGAGCTACTTCATCCCGTTCCTGATCGTGATGGGGCTCGGGTTCGCGGCCTACATCGCGATGATGGTGCTCGTTTTCGGTGGCATCGCCGCCGCGGCGGCGCTCGGGCTGCCCGTGGGTGGCGAGGACGGGCCGCCGTCCGGCGCAGCGCTCGCGCTGATGTTCGGTCCGGCGGCGATCGCCTACCTGGGCTTGATCGCGCTGCCGGTCTTCCTGCGCACGCGCTACGCGAACCTGATGTGGCGCTTCGCGGACCTCGGGCCGCACCGCTTCGAATCGACGCTGCGCGCGCGCGACGTGATCTGGATCTACGTCACCAACGGCCTCGCGATCGTCTTCAGCGTGGGGCTGGCGGTGCCGTGGGCGATGATCCGCCTGGCGCGGTATCGCGCGGCGCACTTCGCGGTGTGGGTGCAGGGCTCGCTCGACGACTTCACCGCCGAAGCCGAACGCGCCGAGAGCGCGACCAGCGCCGAGCTGCTCGACGCGCTCGACCTCGACGTGGGTCTCGGCCTCTGAGCGCGCTCGACGCCGTCTGGTACGACGGCCGCGGCAGCCGCGGCCGGGCGGCGCGGCTCGACTCGCCGGCGCCCGGTACGCTGCGGCTGGAATCCGAAGGCGAGGTGCTGGAATTCGCCGCGGCCGAGCTGCGGATCAGTCCCCGGCTGGGAACGATGGAGCGCATCGTCACGCTGCCGCGCCTGGGGCAACTGCAGGTGGCCGATTCGCCGCGGCTGGACGATTGGTTCGGCGGACGCGACCGCATCGAGGGCTGGGCGCACCGGCTGGAGAAGCTGCGCGGGGCCGCGCTGGGCGCGGCGCTGGTGACGGTGGCCGGCGTCGTCGTGTTCTTCCAGTTCGGCCTGCCGTGGATGGCCGAACAGGTAGCCCCGCTGGTGCCGCGGGCGATGGAGCGCGCGGTCGGCGCGCAGGCGATGGATCTGCTGGACGCGGTGCACCTCGCGCCGAGCCGGCTGTCGACCGCGCGCCGCAAGGAGCTCGACCTGCGCTTCCGCGCCATGGTCGCGGGCCTGCCGCGCGAACACGACTACCAGCTCGCGTTCCGGCATGCGCCGTCGCTCGGGCCGAACGCCTTCGCGCTGCCGGACGGCCGTCTGGTGGTGACCGACCAGCTGGTGGAACTGGCGGCGAGCGACGACGAACTGCTGGCGGTGCTGGCGCATGAAGCGGGGCATCACGAGCATCGTCACGGGATGCGACAGGCGCTGGAAAGCTCGGCGGTCGTCGTGGTCGCCGGTTTCCTGTTCGGCGACCTGTCGGGCACCGCGTCGCTGTCGGTCTCGGTGCCGGTGCTGCTGCTCGAAAGCGGATTCTCGCGCGCGCACGAGCGCGAGGCCGATGTGTTCGCGTTCGACCTGCTCCGACGCACCGGGCGCTCGCCCGCCGACTTCGCGGCGATCATGCGCCGGCTCGCCGACCATCACGGCGATGCCGGCGAAGGCCCGGTCAGCTATCTCTCGACGCACCCGCCGAGCGAGGAGCGCATCCGCGCCGCCGAATCCGCGAATTGACGACCGGGCGCCGCGCGAAGCGTGACGTGGACCATTGCCTGGCGTCGCCGACGCCGTCATTCTTGCTGACGGGAACAGGGGAAGCACCGATGGCCGGCATGCCGGCCCACGACAGCGCGTCCGTCGCCGCGACGGATGCCCGTGCCTCGTCGTCCCCGGATTGCCGGGCCGCCTCCGGCTTCGGGCCTCGATGCCCATCCACGAGAGGATTTCCATGAAGAACGTGCTCATCGCCGGACTGATCGCGGGCTCGGCCGCGCTCGTGCCGCAGACCGTTTCCGCGCAGTCGTCCGACTGCACCGTCATCGGCTCGATCCCGGCCACGATCGGCTCGCCCGGCAAGTACTGCATGGCGGCCGACGCGATGGTCGACATGACCGTCGGCGTGGCGATCACGATCGCTTCGGACGACGTCACGCTCGACTGCCGCGACCACACGCTGTCCAACGCGGCATCGGCGAACGACGGCTCGTCGATCGGCATCTTCGCCAGCAGCGTCGCCAACATCATCGTGCGCAACTGCCGGGTCGTCGGCGGATTCACCGACGCGATCCACATCCACCAGCCGATGGCGCAGTACAACTCGGCGTTCTACTACCGCATCGAGGACAACTACATCGTCGGGCCGTGGCGCTACGGCATCGTCGCCAGCGGCAGCGCGGTGGAAGTGCGCGGCAACAAGATCTGGGACGTCGGCGGCCAGGCCAGCGGCCCGGCCGTCGGCATGCGGCTCGGCGGGGCGGTGCAGTCGGCGAACAAGTTCCAGATCGTCGAGGACAACTACATCCTCGGCACCAATTCGCCGGTGAACAACGCCTTCGCGATCTTCAGCGACGGTTCGATCGGTTCGGTCTTCCGCGACAACACGATCAGCGGTACGGCCGCCAGCAGCACCGGCAGCTTCCGCAGCTACGGAATCCGCATCGCCACCGGTTCGGCGAACACGGTGCGCGACAACCACATCCTCGGTCGCGGCCTGCCGAACGAATACGGCATCCACCTGCCGCCGGCCGGGAATCTGTGTTTCCACAACCGCGTCGGCGTGAGCCTGGCGCCCTACACCGGTTGCGACACCGGCAACGGCAACTACTGAGCCGGCAGGCCGCCGCCCGCGGCCCGGCGGGGGACTGAAACGGACGGGCCCGCGGAATTTCCGCGGGCCCGTCGTACCCATCCCGTTTCCGCGACGGTCAGTGCGACGCGTCGAGCGCGCTGCGGATCGCCTGCACTTCCTCGCGCAGCGCCTCGAGCTCGGCGTCGCGGGTGTCGAGCTTGCGCTGCAGTTCGCCGACCGTGCGGTCGAGGTCGGCGATGTACAGGTGCGCGACCTCCAGCTCCTCGAGCATGCCGTGGCTCAGCGCACCGAGCGACATCACGCCGCGGCCGCCGACGTCGACGCGGGTCGGCCCGACCTTCGGCAGGTGCCGGTTGGCCTGCATGTAGTCCGCGTGCTCGGCGATCGACGGCAGCGCGTAGCCCGGCGCGAACACGTAGTCGGGGCCGACCGTACCGGTCACCTCGATGTCGCCGTTGACCGCCAGCGTGCCGTTGACCTCGACGGTGGTCGAGTTCGGCATGCCGATGCGGAACAGGTTGTTGGCGGCGCCCGGCGCGAACTTGATCGGAATCCGGCCGTAGGTGGTGTCGTCCGAGAAGTTCAGGCGGCCGGTCGCGGAGTTGAGGTTCACCTCCCAGGTCGTGTTCGAGCCGGTGGTGGTCTGCAGCTTCAGGGCGGCATTGCCGTTGCGGACCACGTGCAGCGCGGATTTCGGCGACGCGGTGCCCATGCCGACGTCGCCGTTGGCGGCGATGTCCAGCGAGCTCGTCGGTGCGCCGGGCCGGATCCGCAGGGACAGCTTGCTGCCGCCGGTCACGTCGCGGACGAAGAAGTTCGCCTCGTTGGCGCCGATGTCCCACGTCTGCGCGCCCCAGCCACCCGACGCGTTCTGCTCGAAGCGGACCGCCGGGGTGTTGCTGGTGTTCATGTGCAGGTCGAGCACCGGTGTCGACGTGCGGAAGCCGACGCGGCCGGTGGAGTCGACGAACAGGCTGTTGGTCGCCGCGCCGGCGGTGATCGTGAACGGCACCTTCGCGCCGGAAACGTCCTCGATCGAGAACTTGTTCGCGCCGCCGGAGGCGGAGTCGTTCGCCGTCAGCTGCCAGTCGTTCGACGGGTACGTGTCGACGGACGTGTCCTCGAACTTGATCCGCGTGTTGTTCTCCTTGAGGCGGAGCGTGTCGAAGCCGAACGATTCGTTGTTCACGCAGTCGAAGCCGACGCACAGGCTGCCCTGGACGATGCTGTCGTCGGGCGTCACCACGTCGAGCGGCTGCACGGTGCCGGCCGCCAGGGTGCGCTTCGGCGTCGGCGCCGCCGGTTCGGCGTCGCCGACGCCGGGCAGGTACATCACGCCGCCGAGCACCTGGAACGTGCCGCCCGTGGCGAGGGCGGCGTCGACGCCCGGGGCGTTCGCCGCTTCCGTGTCGGCGCGCGTGCGGACGCCGAGCACCGGCACGATCTCGTAGCGGTAGCCGCCGTCGGACCACGCGGCGTGGCCGAACGCCTTCGGCGAAACCAGCAGCGGTTCTTCGGCGAGCAGGGTGTCCTCGAACGCGCGGCCATCGGGCGCGATCACGCGCAGCTGCCATGCCGGCGCATCGATCGCCGGCATGATGCGGACGCCCGCGGCGGAGGCCTGCAGGCGCGGCGCGTCCATCGGCGCGGCGGCGAAGGCGGCGGACGAAACGAGAAGCAGGGCGAGTGCGGAAACGAGCGGCTTCCGGGTCGGACGGAGATCGGTCATCGAGTTTTCCCCTAGGTCGTGAAGGATCCGGCGGTCCATGCAGGAAATCGCCGGGATCGCCCGGCTGCTGTCACGCCGGGGACGTGAGGCTAACGCGGGGGTCACGATGGAGACAACGCCCGTGGCCGCGAGGTGCGGCCACGGCGTGCGGAATCAGAGCGCGCGCTCGAGTTCCGGAACGATCTGGAACAGGTCGCCGACCAGTCCGAAATCGGCGATCTCGAAGATCGGCGCGTCCGGATCCTTGTTGATCGCGACGATCGTGCCTGCGTCCTTGATGCCGGTGAGGTGCTGGATGGCGCCGCTGATGCCGATCGCGATGTACAGCTCCGGCGCGATGATCTTGCCGGTCTGCCCGACCTGCAGTTCGTTCGGCACGTAGCCGGCGTCCACCGCCGCGCGCGACGCGCCGACGCCGGCACCGAGCCTGTCGGCGAGCGAGTAGATGATCGAGAACGCGTCCGAGGAACCGAGCGCGCGGCCGCCGCTGACGACCTTGGCCGCACCCTGCAGGTCGGGGCGATCGCTCTTGCCCTGCTGCAGGTCGACGAAACGCGTATGCGACGGCAGCGTCGCCTCGACCGCGACGCCCTCCACCGGCGCGCCGCCGCCCCCGGCGGCGGCCGGCCACGACGCGGTGCGCACGGTGCCGACGACCGTCATCGAGGCCGGCGCTTCCACGGTGACGATCGCGTTGCCGGCGTAGATAGGCCGTTTGAACGTGTGCGTGCCCTCGACGGCCATGATGTCGCTCACCTGCGCGACGCCGAGCAGCGCGGCGACGCAGGGCATCAGGTCCTTGCCGAACGTGGTCGACGGGCCGAAGACATGGCTGTAGCCGTCGGCCAGCTTCGCGACCTGCGGCGCCAGCACCTGCGCGACCGGATGCGCGTTCGCGGCGTTCGTCACGGTCAGCACCTTCGCCACGCCGGCGATGGCGGCGGCCTCGGCGGCGACGGCGTCGGGCGCATCGGACAGCACCGCGACGTGGATCTCGGCGCCGGCGACGGCCTGCGCGCACGAGACGCAGCGCGCGGTGGAGGAATTCAGGGTGCCGTCGAGGTGCTCGGCGACGATCAGGATCTTGCTCATTGCCATCGCTCCTTACACCAGGCCTTTCGCGCGCAGCGCCGACACCAGCTCGGCGACGTCCTTCACCATCACGCCCTTGCCGCGTTTCGCGGGCGGCGCGTGCGACAGCGTCTGCAGGTGGTCGCCCGCCTCGACGCCGAGGTCGGCGAACGCGATCGTCTCCAGCGGCTTGCTCTTCGCCTTCATGATGTCGGGCAGCTTGATGAAGCGCGGCTCGTTCAGGCGCAGGTCGGTCGTGACCACCGCCGGCAGGTCGACCGCCAGCGTCTCGAGGCCCGCATCGACCTCGCGTACCACGGTCGCGACGCCGTCGGCGATGTCGAGCTTCGACGCGAACGTGGCCTGCGGGCGGCCCCACAGCGTCGCCAGCATCTGGCCGGTCTGGTTCGCGTCGTCGTCGATGGCCTGCTTGCCGAGCAGCACGAGCTGCGGCTGTTCCTTCTCGACGAGCTTCAGCAGCGCGCGCGCCGCGGTCAGCGGCTGCACCGGACCGTCGGCGACGACGTGGATCGCGCGGTTCGCGCCCATCGCCAGCCCGTTGCGCAGATGCGGCTGGGCATCGGCCGGGGCGATCGTGACGACGACCACCTCGGTCGCCACACCCTTGTCGCGCAGCCGCAGCGCTTCTTCCAGCGCGATGTCGTCGAACGGATTGGGAGAGAGCTTCACGCCGTCGGTGACGACGCCGGAGCCGTCGGGCTTGACCTGGATGCGGACGTTGTAGTCCACCACCCGCTTGTAACCGACCAGAATCTTCATGGGGTTCCCGTTGCTGAGGAGGCGGCCCGGGCGCGATGCGGCGAGGCGCTGCCATTCGCGGGCGGGCGGGCCGCGCATTTTAGCGGTTTTGACCGGGCGCGGGGCCGCTCCTGTAAACTCGCCCGTTTCCAACCTCGGCGGCTTCGCGGGGGCCGCCCGGGCGCATGACGTCGATCGCATGGTGAATCAATGAGTTGGCAGGGATGGCTGACCATCGTCGTGGTGCTGACGACGCTCGGGTTCCTGCTCTGGGAGCGGTACACGCCCGACAAGGTCCTGGCCGGGGCCGTGCTGGTGCTGATGGGCACCGGCATCCTCACGCCGGCACAGGCGCTCGGCGGATTCTGGAATTCCGGCGTGCTCACCGTCGCGGTGCTGTTCGTGCTCGTGGCCGCGCTCAAGACCACCGGTGCGATCCGCTGGATCGGCGCGCTGGTGATGGGGCCGCCGACCAGCGAGCTGCGCGCGCACCTGCGCCTGACGGGCATCACGGCGGCACTGAGCGCGTTCATCAACAACACGCCGGTGGTGGCGACGCTGATATCGGCCGTCGAGCACTGGAGCAAGGCCAGCGGCGTGCCGGCGTCCAAGCTGCTGCTGCCGATGAACTACGCGACGATCCTCGGCGGCACCTGCACGCTGATCGGAACCAGCACCAACCTCATCGTCGCCGGCCTCGTGGTCGCGCAGGGTCTGCCGGAACTTTCGATGTTCGATCCGCTGCTGCCGGGGCTGGCGGCGGCGGTGGCCGGCCTGCTGTTCATGAGCACCCTCGGCCGGCGGTTGCTTCCTTCCCGGCGTTCGGCGATCGACCAGGCCGCGGCGGACAGCCGCGAATACTCGGTGGAGATGCTGGTGGACCCCGAAGGCCGGCTGGTCGGGAAGACCGCCGACCAGGCCGGGCTGCGCCACCTGTCCGGCTCGTTCCTCGTGGAGCTGTCGCGCGAGCGCGAGCTGCTGGCGGCGGTCGATCCCGACACGCCGCTGCGCGCCGGCGACCGGCTGGTGTTCGTCGGCGTCACCGACGCCGTGCGCGAGCTGCGGCGCATCGAGGGCCTGCGTCCGGCCACCGACCAGGTGTTCAAGATCGACGGCGCCGAACGGCGCCGCAACCTGGTCGAGCTGGTGCTGTCGCGCTTCTCGCCGGCGATCGGCAAGAACCTGCGCGAGGCGCAGTTCCGCAATCACTACAACGCGGTCGTGATCGCGGTGTCGCGCCACGGGCAGCGGCTGCACCAGAAGCCGGGCGACGTGGTCATGCAGGCCGGCGACACGCTGCTGGTCGAAACGGCGCCCGACTTCATGGCGCGATGGGGAAACTCGCCCGATTTCCTCGTCGCCAGCCTGGTCGACGGCGAGCGCCCGGTCGACCGGCGCAAGGCGTCGATCGCGCTGGGCGTGATGTTGACGATGATCGTCGCCAACTCGCTGTTCAACGTGGACATCCTCTGGTCGGTGACGATCGCCGCGATCGTCGTCGTCGCCGCCCGCTGCGTCGGCCTCGCCGAGCTGCGGCGCAGCCTCGACCTGCGGTTGATCGCCGTGATCGCGCTGTCGTTCGCGCTGGGCCGGGCGGTGGACCAGACCGGCGTCGCGCAGGTGGTCGCCGGCCACATGACCGTGCTTTCGGGGGCCGATCCGTTCTGGACGCTGGTGTCGGTGTACGTGGCGGCGGTGCTGTTCACCGAACTGATCACCAACAACGCGGCCGCGATCCTGATGTTCCCGATCGGACTGAGCGCGGCCTCGCACCTGGGCGTCGACCCGATGCCGTTCATCATGGCGGTGATGATCGGCGCGTCGGCCGGGTTCATCACGCCGATCGGCTACCAGACCAACCTGATGGTCTACGGCCCGGGCGGCTACCGTTTCACCGACTACGTGCGCGTGGGCCTGCCGTTGTCGATCGTCGTCGGCATCGCCGTGCTGTGGACCATTCCCCGCGCATGGCCGTTCTGACGCTCCTTTCCGAATCGCGACACGCAGAAGCAGAGGCACACCGATGATCGACGAGCACCGACTCTCCCATCTCGACCGGCTCGAGGCCGAGAGCATCCACATCCTGCGCGAGGTCGCGTCCGAGTTCCGCAACCCGGTGATGCTCTATTCGGTCGGCAAGGACAGCTCGGTGCTGCTGCACCTGCTGCTGAAGGCCTTCCACCCGGCGAAGCCGCCGATCCCGCTGCTGCATGTCGACACCGGCTGGAAGTTCCGCGAGATGATCGCGTTCCGCGACCAGCGCGCGCGCGAAACCGGCGTCGAGCTGCGCACCCACACCAATCCCGACGGCGTCGCGCAGGGCATGGGTCCGATCAGCCACGGCGCGACGGTGCACACCGACGTGATGAAGACCCAGGGCCTGAAGCAGGCGCTGGACCTGCACCAGTTCGACGCCGCGATCGGCGGCGCGCGCCGCGACGAGGAGAAGTCGCGTGCGAAGGAGCGCGTGTTCTCGTTCCGCAGCGCGCAGCACCGCTGGGACCCGAAGAACCAGCGGCCGGAGCTCTGGGACGTCTACAACACCCGCATCCACAAGGGCGAGAGCGTGCGCGTGTTCCCGATCTCGAACTGGACCGAACTCGACGTCTGGCTGTACATCTTCCGCGAGAAGATCCCGGTGCCGACGCTGTATTTCGCCAAGGAACGGCCGGTCGTGGAGCGCGACGGCGCGCTGATCATGGTCGACGACGACCGCCTGCCGCTGCGCGACGGCGAAGTGCCGCAGATGCGCAAGGTGCGCTTCCGCACGCTCGGCTGCTACCCGCTGACCGGAGCGATCGAGTCCGACGCCGACACGCTCGAGGCGATCATCGCCGAGATGCTGGTCGCGACCACGTCCGAGCGCCAGGGGCGGGTGATCGACCACGACCCGTCGGCGTCGATGGAGAAGAAGAAGCAGGAGGGGTATTTCTGATGGGCACCGCTGACGATCGCATCGCGGCTGAAGCCGCTCCCACGGCCGCCGCGGGGCATGCCGCCGAGGTCGCCGCCTACCTGCAGCAGCACGAGACCAAGGGCCTGCTGCGCTTCATCACCTGCGGCAGCGTCGACGACGGCAAGAGCACGCTCATCGGCCGGCTGCTGCACGACACCAAGCTGCTGTTCGACGACCAGCTGGCCGCGCTCGAGAAGGACAGCGTCCGCCACGGCACGCAGGGCGACGAGATCGACTTCGCGCTGCTGGTCGACGGCCTGGCGGCCGAGCGCGAGCAGGGCATCACGATCGACGTCGCCTACCGCTACTTCAGCACGG
>CBIHMN010000045.1:0-10858 GCA_966211005.1 uncultured Arenimonas sp. | reverse complement strand
GTCGTCGGCGAGGTCTAGCAGCCGCACGAGCGTGCGGTCGCGGCGCCGGCCACGGTCGATCGTCCACGCCAGAGCGATCGCCACCGCGGCGAAGAGCAGGGTGGCCGGCACGAGAAGTTCGGACATGAGGGCTTCCGGAGGGTCCCGGGCAGTCTGCACCAGCGCCCGGAAGCCGGGCAAACCCCTGCGGGCCCAGTCACTTGGGTTTGACACGATTCCGGCCGCGGCCTATCATTTCGCGCTTATGTCCGCACCCCTGCCCCCTGTGCTCGATGCGTGGCGCATGGTCGCGGCCAGTCGGCTTTTCGAAGGCTCGCTGCCGCTGTCGGGGATGACCCGGCTGCGGGAGGCCCTCGTCGACGCCGAGGGCGACTGCCGCTACGTGATGGAATTCGGCCGCGACGGCCTCGACCTGCCTTTCGTCGAGATCCGCGCCGAGGCCGATCTGCCGCTGCAGTGCCAGCGCACGCTGGAGCGCTTCCTGCATCCGGTGCGCGTGCATCAGCGCCTCGGCCTGATCACCGACGAGGCGCAGGAATCCGCGCTGCCGGAGGGGATGGAGCCGCTGCTGCTCGACGCCTCCGGCGAGTTGAACCCGGCCGGGCTGGTGGAGGATGAACTGATCCTCGCCGTCCCGGTGGTACCGATCGACCCCCGCTCGACCGAGGTGGCCGCCGAATGGCCCGCCGACGTCGACGAGGAACCCGCCCCGAACCCCTTCGCCGCGCTCGCCGCGCTGAAGACACCGAAGAAGTAGTTGGAGACACACCATGGCCGTCCAGAAGTCCCGCGTTTCCCCGTCCCGCCGCGGCCAGCGCCGCTCGCACGACGCCCTCACCGCCAAGCAGCTGGCGACGGACCCGACGTCGGGCGAGACGCACCTGCGCCACCACGTCACGAAGGACGGCTACTACCGCGGCAAGAAGGTCATCGCGACGAAGTCGTCGGTCGTCGAAGAGGATTGATCCCCCGGTCGCCCCGGCCGGGGCGGCACGCGTAGAGTTGAATCGCGGCGGGCCTCGTCCCGCCGCTCGCGTTTTCAAGCAAGGGAAGGCCATGGCCGTGTTCTCGCGTATCGCCGGCACCGGCAGTGCCCTGCCGGCGAAAATCCTGACCAACGCCGATCTCGAGAAATTCGTCGATACCAGCGACGAATGGATCGCGACGCGCACCGGGATCCGCCAGCGCCACGTCGTCGCCGAGGGCGAGACCACCGCCGATCTCGCCGAACGGGCGGCGCGCGCGGCCATGGAAGCCGCCGGCGTGCAGGCGTCGGAGCTCGACCTGATCGTGCTCGGCACGACCACCCCCGACCTGATCTTCCCGTCCACCGCCTGCCTCGTGCAGCACCGGCTCGGCGCCAACGGCTGCGGCGCGTTCGATGTCAACGCCGCCTGTTCCGGTTTCCTGTACGCGCTGAGCATCGCCGACGCCTTCATCCGCGCCGGCATCCACAGGACGATCCTCGTCGTCGGTGCCGAGACGCTGACGCGGATGATCGACTGGGACGACCGCGGCACCTGCGTCCTGTTCGGCGACGGTGCCGGCGCGGTGGTGCTGAAGGCCGATGCGGAGGCCGGCATCCTGTCGACGCATCTGCACGCCGACGGCGGCAAGAAGGACCTGCTGTACAACCCGGTGGGCGTCTCGGTCGGCTTCGACACGACGCAGAAGAACGCCGGCGCGCTGGTGCGTATGACCGGCAACGAAGTGTTCAAGCACGCGGTGAAGGCGCTCGATTCGGTCGTCGACGAGACGCTCGCCGCGAACGGGCTCGACAAGTCGGCGATCGACTGGCTGATCCCGCACCAGGCCAACCTTCGCATCATCGAGGCGACCGCGAAGCGGCTGCAGATGCCGATGGACCGCGTCATCGTCACCGTCGACCGGCACGGCAACACGTCGTCCGGCTCGGTGCCGCTCGCGCTCGACGAAGCCGTGCGTTCGGGCAAGGTGCAGCGCGGCCAGCTGCTGCTGCTGGAAGCGTTCGGCGGCGGCTTCACGTGGGGCTCGGCGCTGATCCGCTACTGATCTCGGGGTGGCGGGCTGACCCTACCGCGCCGTACAGACGCCCGTGATGGGCGCTCGTTTATCATTCGCGCCCGCATCGCCTCCGGATCCGCCGATGACCCCCTCGCTCGCGTTCGTGTTTCCCGGCCAGGGATCGCAGTCGCTCGGCATGCTCGCCGAACTCGCGGCGGCGCATCCGCTCGTGCGCGACGCGTTCGCGGAAGCCTCCGACGGAGCGGGCCTCGACCTGTGGGCGCTGGCGCAGCAGGGCCCCGAGGAAGACCTCAACCGCACCGAACTCACGCAGCCGGCGCTGCTCGCGGCCGGCGTCGGCGTCTGGCGTGCGTGGCGCGCGGCCGGCGGCGCGGCGCCATCCGTGCTCGCCGGCCACAGCCTGGGCGAATACGCCGCGCTGGTCGCGGCCGGCGTGCTCGGGCTCGCCGACGGCGCGCGGCTCGTGCGCGAGCGCGGACGGCTGATGCAGCAGGCGGTACCCGCCGGCACCGGTGCGATGGCGGCCGTGCTGGGCGCCGAGGACGCGCTCGTCGCCGATGTCTGCGAGGCGGTCGCCGGCGACGGCGTCGTCGTGCCGGCGAACTTCAATTCGCCGGGCCAGATCGTCATCGGCGGCGACGCCGCCGCGGTCGATCGCGCGATCGCCGAACTGGCCGCGCGTGGCGTGCGCAAGGTGGTGAAGCTGGCGGTGTCGGTGCCGTCGCACACGCCGCTGATGCGCGAGGCGGCCAATCGCCTGTGCGAGACGATGGCGGCGATCACGTGGAATGCCCCCACGCTGCCGGTGGTCCAGAACGTCGACGCGGAAGTGCACGACGGCGCGCAGGCGATCCGCGACGCGCTCGTGCGCCAGCTCTACCTGCCGGTGCGCTGGAGCGAATGCATGCGATCGCTGGCGGACCGCGGCGTCACCGCCGTCGCCGAATGCGGCCCGGGCAAGGTGCTCACCGGCCTGGCGAAGCGCATCGACAAGGCGATCGACGCCCGCGCGATCGGCACGCCCGCCGAATTCGACGCCGCGCTCGCGGCCTGGAACGGAACCGAGACCGGGGAGCAGAAATGAACGACGTGCTGAAGGGTGAAATCGCGCTGGTCACCGGCGCCAGCCGCGGCATCGGCGCCGCGATCGCCGACCTGCTGGCCGCGCAGGGCGCGACCGTGATCGGAACCGCCACCAGCGATGGCGGCGCCGATGCCATCGGCGCGCGACTCGCGGCGGGCGGCGGGCACGGCCGCCGGCTGGACGTCACCGACGCCGGCGCGTCCGAAGCGCTGGTCGACGCGGTCGCGAAGGAATTCGGCGCGGTCTCGATCCTCGTCAACAATGCCGGCATCACGCGCGACAACCTGCTGATGCGGATGAAGGACGAGGACTGGCAGGCGATCCTCGACACCAACCTGACCAGCGTGTTCCGCCTGTCGAAGGCGGTGATGCGCGGGATGATGAAGGCGCGCAAGGGTCGCATCGTCTCGATCGCTTCCGTCGTCGGCGTCACCGGCAATGCGGGGCAGGCGAACTACGCCGCCGCGAAGGCCGGCATCATCGCCTTCAGCAAATCGCTCGCGAAGGAGATCGGCAGCCGCGGCGTCACGGTCAACGTGGTCGCCCCCGGTTTCATCCAGACCGACATGACGCGCGACCTGCCCGAAGCGTCGCGCGAGGCGCTGGTGTCGCAGATCGCGCTGGGCCGGCTGGGCGAACCGTCGGACATCGCGCAGGCCGTCGCGTTTCTCGCCGGCCCCGCCGGTGCGTACATCACCGGCGAGACCCTGCACGTCAACGGCGGCATGTACATGCCGTAAGTCCTTGCCACGACGGGATTTGAGCTAGAATCCCGCCCCCGTTCCGGCCTGCGGCGCCCCCGGCGCCCGCCGCAGCCAGCATTTGATTACAATGCGCCCGCTATCATCCTCCGGGAGGAGACCGATCCATGAGCACCATCGAAGAACGCGTCAAGAAAATCGTCGTCGAGCAGCTGGGCGTGAAGGAAGAAGAAGTCACCGTGAACGCCTCGTTCGTGGACGACCTCGGCGCCGACTCGCTGGACACCGTCGAGCTGGTGATGGCGCTCGAGGAAGAATTCGAGTGCGAAATCCCGGACGAGGAAGCCGAAAAGATCACCTCGGTGCAGCAGGCGATCGACTACATCAAGGCCCACGTCAAGGCCTGATCGCCTGACGCGTGTCGACGCCGGGGCCGCGCTTGCGCGGCCCTGCGCGTTTCAGGCGCCGGGGCGATACTCCGGCGCATGCGCCGGCGGGGCCGCGCGCCACCGTCCGACAGTGGAGTTTCGAAGATGAGCCAGCGTCGTGTCGTCGTCACCGGGATGGGCATCGTCTCGCCCATCGGCAATTCCCTCGCCAGTGCGTGGGACAGCATCCAGGCCGGCCGTTGCGGCATCGGCCCGATCACCCATTTCGACGCGAGCGCGTTCACGACGCGCATCGCCGGCGAAGTGCGCGACTTCGACGCGAAGGCGATCCTGCCGCCGAAGGACGTCAAGAAAATGGACGTCTTCATCCACTACGGGCTCGCCGCGTGCTTCCAGGCGCTCGACGATGCCGGGCTGGAGATCACCGACGCCAACGCCGAGCGCATCGGCGCCCTGATCGGCGCCGGCATCGGCGGCGTGCGCGGCATCGAGGAGACCGCGATCGCGCTGCACGAAGGCGGCCCGCGCAAGGTGTCGCCGTTCTACGTGCCCAGCACGATCATCAACATGCTGCCCGGCCAGCTGAGCATCCTGAAGGGGCTCAAGGGCCCGAACTTCTCGGCCGTCTCGGCCTGCGCGACGTCGAACCATTCGATCGGCATGGCGATGCGCATGATCCAGTACGGGGACGCCGACGTGATGTTCGCCGGCGGCGCCGAACACGGCGCGACGCCGACCTCGGTCGGCGGCTTCTGTTCGATGAAGGCGATGTCCACCCGCAACGACGACCCGCTGCGCGCGTCGCGTCCGTGGGACAAGGACCGCGACGGCTTCGTCCTCGGTGACGGCGCCGGCATCCTGGTGCTCGAGGAATACGAGCATGCGAAGGCGCGCGGCGCCCGCATCTATGCCGAGCTCGCCGGGTTCGGCGCGTCGTCCGACGCGTACCACATGACCGCGCCGAGCGAGAACGGCGAAGGCCCGGCGCGCTGCATGGCGATGGCGATGCGGGACGCAGGCGTCAACCCGGACGAAGTGAAGTATCTCAACGCGCACGGCACCTCGACGCCGCTCGGCGACCTCGCCGAGACGCACGCGGTGAAGCGTGCGTTCGGCGATCACGCGTACCGGGCGATGGTCAGTTCGACGAAGTCGATGACCGGGCATCTGCTCGGGGCGGCCGGCGGCGTCGAAGCGGTGTTCACGGTGCTCGCGCTCCACACCGGCGTGATCCCGCCGACGATCAACCTCGACGAACCGGGCGAGGGCTGCGACCTCGACTACGTGCCCAACGCGGCGCGCGAGGCGAAGATCGACGTGGCGATGTCGAACGGATTCGGCTTCGGCGGCACCAACGGCACCCTGGTTTTCCGCCGCGTCTGAACGCGCCCGCCGGCATCGCGATGCCGATCCACGCGCTGCCGCCGGGCATCGACCTGCTGCAGCTGCAGTCGGCCGACCCGTCGCGATTCCCGCTGCTGCTCGAGAGCGTCGCCGGGGGTGCGCAGTCGCGCTGGGACCTGCTGCTGTGCGGCGACGGCACCGGCCTGGAGCTGGGTACCGACGGCGCGGTGCGCCGGCTCGACGGCACCGCGGTCGCGGGCGGTTTCCTCGCGGCGCTCGACCGGGATTTCGCCGCGGCCGGGGGCCGCACCGCGCCTGCAGAAGCCGGCGGCGGCGAAACCGCCGGTACTCCGGTCGCGATCCCGTTCCGGGGCGGCTGGGGCCTGTTCCTCGCGTACGAACTGGCGGCGCAGATCGAACCGTCGCTGCGATTACCCGCGGCCGACGGCCCGTTGCCGGTGGCGCTCGCGCTGCGCTGCCCGGCGGCGATCGTGCGCGACCGGCGCGACGGCCGCAGCTTCGCGGTCGCCGAGCCCGGTGCCGACGCGCTGCTCGCGACGATCGTCGACGCCGTCGCGAACCGGCACGCCGCGCCTGCGGCAGGCGCGTTCGTCCCGCCCGTGCTGGAGGAAGACGATCCGGCGCGATTCCTCGACGGCGTGGCGCGCATCCACGATTACCTGCGTGCCGGCGACGTCTTCCAGGTGAACCTGTCGCGGGCGTGGCGCGCGCGCTTCGCCGGGGCGCCCGATCCGGCGGCGGTGTACGCGCGGCTGCGCGAGGCGAACCCGGCGCCTTTCGCCGGGTCGCTGCGCCATCGCGGCGCCACGCTGCTGAGTTCGTCGCCGGAACGACTGGTGTCGGTGCACGGCGGCGTCGCGCAGACGCGACCGATCGCCGGCACGCGACCGCGCCTCGCCGGCGACGACGACGCGGCGCGCATCCGCGATCTCGTCGGCAATCCGAAGGAGCGCGCCGAGCACGTGATGCTGATCGACCTCGAACGCAACGACCTCGGCCGCGTCTGCGTGCCGGGCAGCGTGCGCGTCGACGAACTGATGGCGGTGGAAAGCTACGCGCACGTGCACCACATCGTGTCGAACGTGTCGGGGCGGCTGCGTCCGGGCACGACCCCGGGCGAGGTGATCGCGGCGGTGTTTCCCGGCGGCACGATCACCGGCGCGCCGAAGGTGCGCTGCATGGCGATCATCGCCGAGCTCGAGGGCGAGGGTCGCGGACCGTACACCGGTGCGCTCGGCTGGCTCGGCGTCGACGGCGATCTCGACCTGAACATCCTGATCCGCAGCGCGTGGCTCGCCGGCGAGGTGCTGGAGCTGCGCGCGGGCGCCGGGATCGTCGTGGATTCCGACGCCGGTCGCGAACTGGACGAGACGCGCGCGAAGGCGCGCGGCTGGTTGCGCGCGCTGGGGGCGGAGGCGTGAGCGCGCTCGCGATGTGGCTGTTCCGCGGCGAAGCGCCGGTCGACGCGCTCGACCCGGAGGACCGCGGCCTCGCGTACGGCGACGGGCTGTTCGAGACCATGCGCGTGCACGAAGGTCGCGTGCCGTGGCTCGACGCGCACCTGGCGCGCCTGTCGCGCGACGCGGCGCGGCTGCGCATCGACGTGCCGGCCGACGGCTGGCTGCGCGAGCGCATCGCCGCGTGCGTCGACGAAGTGCCGGGCGCCGTGTTGAAGCTGGTGCTGACGCGGGGGGCCGGCGGTCGCGGTTATGCGCCGCCGCCCGAACCGCGGGCGACGCTGCAGCTGGCGCTGCATCCGCTGCCGCCCCCGCTGCCCGACTCGCTGACGCTGCGCTGGTGCAGCACGCGCGTCGCGGTGCAGCCGGCGCTGGCGGGCATCAAGCACCTGAACCGGCTCGAGAACGTGCTGGCGCGCGCCGAATCGTCGCTGCCCGGCATCGACGACGGCCTGATGCTCGACACCGCCGACGAACTCGTCGGCGCGACCGCCGCGAACGTGTTCATCCGCGCCTTCGGACTGTGGATCACGCCGCCCGTGTCGCGCTGCGGGGTGGCCGGCGTCGCCCGCGCGTGGGTCATCGCGAACGCCGGCGCGCGTGAATCCGTACTCACGCGCACGATGCTGGAAGAGTCCGACGCGGTTTTCCTGTGCAATGCGGTGCGGGGTATTCTCCCGGTCGGAAGCCTCGGCGATCGGCGCTGGGCCCTGCATCCGGCCCTCGACGCGCTGCGTCGCCGCCTGCACCGGGCGGAGCCGGCGTTCGCCACCGGGAGCTGAATTTGCCTGCCACGTCGTCACGTCGCCTGTTGAAGGCTCTTTTCGTCCTGTCGCTGCTCGCGGCCGTCGCCCTCGGCGGCTGGTTCTGGGTGCGCTACCAGGGGTTCGCCGACGCGCCGATCGCGCTGGCCGGCACCGAGCGGATCCTGGTCGTGGAATCCGGCGACGGCTTCCGCGACATCCTGCGCAAGCTGCGCGGGCTCGGCGTGGTCGAAGGGCACGACCTCGAGTGGAAGGCGCTCGCGCACGAGATGCAGGTGGTGACGCGGCTCCAGGTGGGCGAGTACACGATCCGCCACGGCATCACGCCGCGCGAGCTGCTCGCCAAGCTCGAGAGCGGCAAGGTGATCCAGCAGCGCTTCACGATCGTCGAGGGCTGGAACCTGCGCGAGCTGCGCGCGGCGCTGGCGAAGGACCCCACGCTCGGCCAGACGCTCGCCGACACGCCCGACGACGGCCTGATGGCGGCGCTCGGCCGCGACGACGCGCATCCGGAGGGCCGCTTCCTGCCCGAGACCTACCACTACACGCGCGGCATGAGCGACCGCGACCTGCTCGCGCGCGCGGCGCTGGCGATGGACAAGGCGCTCGCCGACGCATGGGCGATGCGGTCTCCCGATTCGCCGCTGAAGTCTCCCGACGAGCTGCTGGTGCTCGCGTCGATCGTCGAGAAGGAAACCGGCAAGCCCTCCGAGCGGGCCGAGATCGCCGGCGTCTTCACCCGGCGACTGGTCAAGGGAATGCTGCTGCAGACCGACCCGACGGTGATCTACGGGATGGGCAGCGCCTACGACGGCAACATCCGCCGCAAGGATCTCGAGACCGACACGCCGTACAACACCTACACGCGTGCCGGCCTGCCGCCGACGCCGATCGCGCTGCCGGGACGGGCCGCGCTCGTCGCCGCCGCGCGGCCTGCCGACGGCGACACGCTGTACTTCGTCTCGCGCGGCGACGGCAGCCACGTGTTTTCGGCGACGCTCGCCGAACACAACCGCGCGGTCGCGTGCCACCAGCTGAAGCGCTGCCGGTGAGCCGCGGCCTGTTCGTCAGCATCGAAGGCGGCGAGGGCGCCGGCAAGTCGACGGTGATCGCCGCGATCGGCGACGCGCTGGCGGCAGGCGGCCGCGAAGTGGTGACGACGCGCGAGCCCGGCGGCACGCCGGAGGGCGAGGCGATCCGCGCGCTGCTGCTGGATCCGGCGCGCACGCTGGTGCCCGAAGCCGAGCTGCTGCTGATGTTCGCGTCGCGCGCGCAACTGGTGCGTTCGACCATCGCGCCGGCGCTCGCGCGCGGCGCCGCGGTGATCGCCGACCGGTTCACCGACGCCAGTTTCGCGTACCAGGGCGGCGGCCGCGGGCTCGATGCCGGCGTCATCGCCGACCTGGAACGCTGGGCCGCCGGCCTGCGTCCCGATCTCACGTTCCTGCTCGACGTCGGCGTGGCGCAGGGGCTCGCGCGCGCGCGATCGCGCGGCGGCGACCCCGACCGGATCGAAGCCGAGCAGGACGCGTTCTTCGAGCGCGTGCGCGCCACCTATCTCGCGCGGGCGGCCGCCGAGCCGGCGCGTTTCCGCGTGATCGACGCCAGCCGCCCGGCCGATGCCGTGCTGGCCGACGTCCGCGCGCGGCTCGCTGAATGGCTCGCGACGCGATGACCGCGCTCGCGCCTTGGCAGCAGCGGGTGCTCGACGGCGCGCTGTCCGCGCTCGCCGAAGGCCGGCTCGGCCATGCGCTGCTGCTGTCGGGGGCGCCGGCGATGGGCAAGGCGCGGGTCGCGTCGTTGCTTTCGCAGCGGCTCCTGTGCCGGACGCCGGGAGTCGACGGCCTCGGCTGCGGCCAGTGCCGCGGCTGCCGGCTGTTCGCCGCCGGCACGCATCCGGACCGGCTCGACCTCACTTTCGCGGTGCACGAGAAGACCGGCAAGCTGCGTTCGGAACTGCTGGTGGAGCAGATCCGCGACCTGGGCCACTGGTTCTCGCTGACGCCCGATCTCGGCGGCGCGCAGGTCGCGGTGATCCATCCCGCGCACATGCTCAATCGCGCCGCCGCGAACGCGCTGCTGAAAACGCTCGAAGAGCCGGCGCGCGACCGCTATCTGCTGCTGGTCACCGATCAGCCCGGGCGGCTGCCGGCGACGATCCGCAGCCGCTGTCAGCGCCTCGAGTTCCGCCTGCCTGCCGCCGGCGAGGCGCACGCATGGCTGGTGGCACAGGGCCACGACGCGTCCGCCGCGCGCACCGCGCTCGATGCGGCGCGCGGGCACCCGGGCCACGCCGCCGCGTGGCTCGCCGAGGGGGGGCTCGCCCTGCGCGGCGACATCGCCCGTGACCTCGACGCGCTGGCGGCCGACCGGGCATCGCCGCTGGAAACCGCGCAACGCTGGCTCGCCGACGAGCGCGCCGACCTGCGCCTGCGCTTCGCCGCGGAGCTGGCACTGGCCGGCGCGGCGCAGCGCGTCGCCGGCGGCCCGACAGCAGGCTTGACCATTCCTGCGGAATTCCAGAAGCTCTCGGCATGGTTCGACCGGATGAACCGGACCCGCGCGCAGCTCGCGGCGCCGGCATTGCGGCACGACCTCGCGCTGGCCGGCCTGCTGCTCGAATGGCGTAGCCTGACCAGACCGACGACGATGCAGGGAGCAGGCCGATGATCGGTGGGGGCGCGGGCGCGCGGCAGGGCATCCTGTCGCTGGCGATCAAGGACAAGGCGGCGCTGTACAACGCCTACATGCCGTTCGTGAAAGGCGGCGGCATCTTCGTGCCCACCGCGAAGCGCTACGCGCTCGGCGACGAGGTGTTCATCCTGCTGTCGCTGATGGAGGAGAAGGACCGCCTTCCGGTCGCCGGCAAGGTCGTCTGGATCACGCCGGGTGGCGCCCAGGGCAACCGCAGCGCCGGCATCGGCGTGCAGTTCGCCGACACGTCGGAAGCCGAGCAGGTCAAGAGCAAGATCGAGACCTTCCTCGCCGGCACGCTCGACGCGGACAAGCCGACGCACACGATGTAAGCGCCGGGTCAGCCGCCGAACATCCGGAACATCATCCAGCCGGCGGCGATCGCCACGCCGGCGAGCAG
>CBIHMN010000044.1:0-10874 GCA_966211005.1 uncultured Arenimonas sp. | reverse complement strand
GTGACGCTGCGCTCGCTGTTCGGCGCGCTGTACGAGCACAACGTGATGCTCGAGGGCACGATCCTGAAAGCGTCGATGGTCGTTTCGGGCAAGGACGCGCCGGAGCAGGCCTCGGTCGAGGAAGTCGCCGAGATGACGCTGCGCTGCCTGAAGTCGTCGGTGCCGGCCACGCTGCCGGGCATCGTGTTCCTGTCGGGCGGCCAGAGCGACGAGGATGCCACCGCGCACCTCGACGCGATGAACCGCCTCGGCCCGAAGCCGTGGCCGCTGAGCTTCAGCTACGGCCGCGCGATGCAGTCGGCCGCGCTGAAGCTGTGGTCGAAGGACCTCGCCGGCAACGTCGGCGTCGCGCAGGAAACCGTGTTCGCGCGGGCGCGCGACAACGGCCTCGCGGCGCTGGGGCAGTGGAAGAAAGCCTGATCAGCGGGCGCGGCCGCTAGTCCCGCCCGCGTCCCACGCGAGCTGCACGCGCAGCCCGGTGTAGGGATCGCCGTCCACCGGCCGGTCGTCGGCGTGTTCCTCGCCCGGCTCGTGGACATGCGGATGGCCCGGTCCGATGCGACGCGACATCGGCATGTGCAGGACTTCGGCGGCCACGCTCCAGTGACCGCCGAGGTGGCGCCGCACGCCCGCGGCGAAGAACGGCCGCGTGTCGCGCACGACCAGGCGCGTGCGGTCGCGGGCATCGTAGACCAGCGCGTCGACCTGCACCTGCGCTTCGTTGCGCAGCGCGCCGACGCCGGCGTGCCAGCGCCACGCGCCGGTACCCGCGGCGATGCCGAGTTCCAGCCCGTGGTGGTGAAGCGACACGCGATCGCGCGACGGCGCCTGGCAGCCGTAGGGATTGACCGCGAAATCGTCGATGCCGGCGAGTCGCGCCGGGCAGGTGATGTCGCCGGCGATGTCGCCATGCTGGCCGAACACGCGCGCGGTCAACGCCACGGCGCCGCCCAGCGCCCAGCGTTTCGACAGCGCGACCGCCACCAGATCCTCGGCACGCGCCCCGCGATGGCGCACCGGCGGGGTCCAGCCGAGTTCGACCGCGAAGCCGTGCGGCAGGCCGCGGATCACGCGCAGCCGGCCGAACACGGGCGCCTTGTTCAGGTCTTCCACCTTGTTGCCGTTGAAGCCGACGCGCCGCTGCGCCGCGTCGAAATGCGGCACCTGCGCGAGCTCCGCGGCGACTCGCCACGTCCCCGGTGCAGGTGTCGTGTCGCCGAACCCGGTCATCAGGCTCGCGGCCGTCGCACGGTTGGCGGCCCACGCCTCGGGCCTGTCGTCGGCCAGCCGTTCGCTGGCTTCAATCAGGATCTGGGCGGTGGCCGAAGCGGGTGCGAGCGCGGCGGCGAGCGCGAGTCCCGCGAAGCAGTGGCGGACGGCCTGGCGCATGCGTTCCCCCGGGCGGACGACCTCGGCGGGCCCATCCTAAACCCGGCTGGCGCCGCCCGCCGGGCGGGTATAGCCTGATGCCGCTGTCGCTCCGGTGACGCCCGTATTCCGGCCGCCCGCCGCCACCGCCGCCGCAGCCCGGTGCGCAGGACGCGCAGACCACCGGCGATTCCCGCAGGAAGTCCTCCAGCCGCGCGCCGGTCCGAGGTCCCCATGCACGCCGAGCGATCCGCCCCGCTGTTCGCCGCGCTGTTCGCGCTGATCCTGCCTGTGGCCGCGAGCGCGGCCGAGCACACGGTCACCCTCAGCGGCGGGAGTTTCTCGCCGTCCGAACTGAACATCGCCGCCGGCGACACGGTCACGTTCCGCAACCAGAGCGGCGCGGTGCACAACGCGCAGAGCGACCCGGGTGCGCCGAATTCATTTCGCTGCGCCAACGGCTGCGACGGGGCCGGCGGCAGCGGCCAGCCGAGCGCGGCGAACTGGACCGCTTCGGTCACGCTGACGGCGGCGGGCATCACCCGGTATTACTGCGCGGTCCACGGCGGCCCCGGCGGCGAGGGCATGTCCGGAACGATCATCGTCACCGGCACGGTCGCGGCCGAGCCGCCCGCGCCCGTCGACGACCTGGTCCGGCTGCGCGTCGGCGACGGCCCGGTGGACATCGATGTGCTCGCGAACGATTTCGACCTCGACTTCAGTGGCGGCGGCAGCCTCGCGATCGTTTCGGCGCCGGCACAGGGCAGCGCGGTCGTGGTCGCTGCCGGCTCCGCGACGCCGGCCGACGACCGCGTGCGCTACACGCTGCCGACGGGCGTCGCGGTCGACACGACCCTGCGCTATCGCGTCTGCAATGGCGGCGAATGCGCCGACGCCGACGTGCGAATCCTCGCGCGCGGCTTCGACGAGAACGCGTTGTCGGTCGAGGCGTCGGCCGATGCCGGCTTCGTCGATGTCGCGATCGCCGGCCTGCCCGCCCTCCCGGAAGCCCGCTTCGAGGCCACGAGCCTGGCATGGCCGGACCGTGCCGACCGCGTGGTCGCGGCGGACGCGACGCCCGCGTCGCCGTGGGACGCCGGTTCCAACATGCAGTCGCAGGCGTACACCCTGCCGGCGTCGGGCGATGGGTCGCCGCGGGCGTGGGGCATCGTGGCCGATACGCGCGCGGACGGCGATGTCGACCTGTACGCGGGCGTCGACCTCGACGGCGACTCGCTGCCCGACGAAGGTGAAACCCGGTGCACGTCGGCGATGTCCGTCACCGGCAGCGAACGCTGCGAACTGCAGCTGACGCATCCCGGCACCGGTACATCGAGCTACTGGGTCGCGGTGCACAATCCGACGGAATCGGCCGTGCCGGTCCGCCTGCTGACCACGCAGGTGCCGCTCGAACCCGGTGACGGCTCGCTGGTCCTTTCCGGGCCCGGGCACCTCGTCGCGGGCGAGACCTCCGTCGTCCGGCTGGGCTGGGACGACCCGCGATGGGGACAGGTCGACCTGGCGACGGCCCGCTTCGGCTTCGCGCGGGTGCGACCGACACCGGCGTCGGACCTCGGCTGGGTCCCCGTACGGCTCGACCGGCTGTCGGGTGAGCCGGTCGCGCGGGCGCTCGTCAGCGGCCGCGACCTCACGATCGGCATGTTCATGGGCTGGACGCACCGGCGCGTCTACATCGACGTGCCGCCCGGCGCGACCTCGCTGACGGTGTCGTCGACGGCGGCGCACGGCGGGCACGAACTCCATCTGTCGCATCGCGGCGCGGTGACGTCACCCGCCATCGAGCCCGCGCCGCCGCTGGAGGAAGCGGTGGCCAGCGACACGGGGCTGGAGGCGACGAAGGTGATCACGCTGGTCCCGCCGACGCTGGTGCCCGGGCGCTGGTACGTCATACCGCGCTATCTGGAGATGATGGAAGGCGACATCACGCTCCGCGCGACGGTCGCCGCCACGGCGCCGACCGTGCGCAGCGGCAGCTACTTCAATCCCGCCCGGGGTGGCCACGGCCTGTTCGTGTATCCGGCCGGCGCGGCGTGGACGGTGCTCTGGTACCACTACTTCGAGGACGGATCACCGACCTGGTATTACCTCGAAGGCGCGGCGCCGTCCGCGAACGGGGTGTTCACCAGCGGCATCTACCGCAGCGCGTGGGATGGCGACTCGAACCACCTGCAGCGCGTCGGCGAAGCGACGCTGACGCCGAGCGGCCCCGACGCGTTCACGTGGAGCTGGACGCTCGACGGCCGCAGCGGCGCCGAACCGCTCGCCTCGCTCGGCCGGGGGTGCCCGACCGTCGACGGTGGCGAACGTGACGCGAGTTCCACCTGGTTCGACATCGCCACCGCCGGCACCGGCTACAGCGTGCAGCTGTTCCCGAACGAAACGGCGCCCGGCTACGAATACAACGCGGCGTTCGTCTACGACGGGCAGGGCCGGCCGCGCTATCTCGCCGCCGAACTGGCTTCCGCGGGGCCGTCGGTGCACACCTACGACCTAGAGCAGCTGACCGGCTTCTGTCCGTTGTGCCCGCGGCTCGCGGCACCCTCGCGCGCCGTGGTCGGCACGTTCACCCGCACGTATGCCGGCGGCACGCTCACGCGTGTCGAAGTCGACGCGATCTATGGCGGCGGCATTCCCGGCGCGTGGACCGGCGACGACGATGTGAATCCGCTCGGCGGCCCGAGTTCGACACAGGGCTGCGACTTCTAGCCGCGTCAACCGCGCGCCCGCCCGTGCGTTCTCGCGCGGGCCGGGCGGGCGCGTCCGTGGCCGGGGCTACAATCGTCCGACCCGCCGCCGGCGCTGGCGCCGACGAATCAAGGACGACCGAACACGATGAGTTTTTCCCTTCGACTCCCGACCGCCGCCCTGCTGGCGGCGGCCCTGCTGCTCGCCGGCTGCGGCGACGACGCCCGCGCGCCGACGCAGGCGCCGCCGGCCACGGTCACCACCACGGTCGTCGCCGAACGCGGCTGGAGCGATGCGATCGAGGCGCTGGGCACCGCGCGCGCGAACGAATCGGTGCTGGTCACCGCGAAGGTCACCGAAACGGTGGTGCGCGTCGCGTTCGAGGATGGCGACGTGGTCGAGGCCGGCGACGTGCTGGTCGATCTGTCGGGCCGGGCCGAAGTGGCCGGCCTCGCCGAGGCCGCGGCGGAATACCGCGAGTCGGAACGGCAGTACCAGCGCCTGCAGCAGCTGATCGCGCAGAAGCTCATTCCCGCCAGCCAGCTCGACGCGCAGCGCGGCACGATGGAAACGGCGAAGGCGCGGCTGGACGCCACCCGCGCACGGCTGTCCGACCGGGTGATCACGGCGCCGTTCGCCGGCGTGCTCGGTTTCCGCCAGGTGAGTCCCGGCACGCTGGTGACGCCGGGGACCACCATCGCCAGCCTCGACGATATCTCGACCATCAAGCTGGACTTCACCGTTCCGGAAACCTACCTCTCGGCGCTCGCCCCGGGGCAGGCCGTCACCGCGCGCAGCAAGGCGTGGCCGGATCGCGAATTCAGCGGCGTCGTCACCGGCGTCGATTCGCGAGTCGATCCGGTCACGCGCGCGGTCACCGTGCGTGCGGAGCTGCCCAACCCGGATCGCGCCCTGCGCCCCGGCATGCTGCTGTCGGTCGACGTGTTCCAGCCCGAGCGGCGTGCGCTGGTGATCCCGGAGATCGCCGTGGTGCAGGTCGCGGACGCCGCCCACGTCTTCGTCGTCGACGCCGGCGACACCGTCGCGCAGCGCGCGGTCGTGACGGGTGCGCGGCGGCCGGGTGACGTCGAAATCGTGAAAGGGCTGGCGGCCGGCGAGCGCATCGTCGTCGACGGCGTGGTGAAACTGCGCGACGGCATGGCGATCGTCGAGGCGCCGCAGGCCGCCGACGCGCCGGCCACCGGCGCCGCGAAGGCGGACTGACGCCATGCTGCTTTCCGACCTGTCGATCCGCCGCCCGGTCTTCGCGACCGTGATGAGCCTGCTGCTGGTCGTCGTCGGCGTGATCGCGTTCACCCGGCTCACGCTGCGCGAACTGCCGAACATCGACCCGCCGATCGTCTCGGTGCAGGTGAACTATCCCGGCGCATCGGCCGCGGTGGTCGAGACGCGCATCACGCAGGTGCTGGAAGACGCCGTGGCCGGCATCGAAGGCATCGAGACCGTGGAATCGCGCAGCCGCAACGGCCGCGCCGACGTCACGCTCGAGTTCTCGCTGAGCCGCGACATCGAGGCCGCGGCGAACGACATCCGCGACGCCGTCAGCCGCGTGCTGGACCGCCTGCCGGAGGAAGCCGATCCCCCGGAGATCGAGAAGGTCGAATCCGACGCCGAGGTGATCCTCTGGCTCAACATGAGCTCGGAAAACCTCGACACGCTCGCACTGAGCGATTACGCCGAACGCTACGTCGTCGACCGGCTGTCGAGCCTCGACGGCGTGGCGCAGGTGCGCGTCGGCGGGCAGCAGCGGTATTCCATGCGCATCTGGCTCGATCGCGAGGCGCTCGCCGCGCGCGGGCTCACGGTGAACGACGTCGAGAACGCGCTGCGGCGCGAGAACGTCGAGCTGCCGGCGGGCACGCTCGAATCCCGGGACCGCGACTTCACGCTGCGCGTCAGCCGCGCCTACCTGCAGGCGGCGGATTTCGCGCAGCTCACGCTCGCCAAGGGCGACGACGGCCACCTCGTGCGCCTCGGCGACGTCGCCCACGTGGAGCGCGCGTCGGCGGAACGCCGCGCGTATTTCCGCGGCAACGGCCAGCCCAACGTCGGCCTCGGCATCGTCAAGACGTCGACGGCCAACAGTCTCGACGTCGCCCGCGCGGTGAAGGACGCGCTGCCGGCGATCCAGGCCACCCTGCCGGCGGGCACGCGCATCTTCGTCGCGTTCGACGCCACGGTGTTCATCGACGCCTCGGTCGATCGCGTCTACATGACGCTGCTGGAAGCCGTCGCGCTGGTGCTGGTCGTCATCTTCCTGTTCCTCGGCAGCGCGCGTGCCGCGCTGATCCCGGCGGTGACGGTGCCGGTATGCCTGGTCACGGTGTTCATCGCGCTGTGGGCGTTCGGCTACACGCTGAACCTGCTGACGCTGCTGGCGCTGGTGCTGTGCATCGGCCTCGTGGTCGACGACGCGATCGTCGTGCTGGAGAACGTGCAGCGCCGCGCCGACCTCGGCGAGCCGCCGCTGGTGGCCGCGCGACGCGGCACGCAGCAGGTGGCGTTCGCGGTGGTGTCGACGACCGCGGTGCTGGCGGCGGTGTTCCTGCCGATCGGCTTCATGGAAGGCAACACCGGCCGGCTGTTCCGCGAGCTGTCGGTGGCGATGGCGTCGGCGGTGATGATCTCGGCGTTCGTCGCGCTGACGCTGACGCCGATGATGTGTTCGCTGCTGATCCGCAGGCACGGCGCACCGAAGGGTGTCAGCGGCTGGCTGCAGCAGCGCATCGGCGCCTTCGGCGAACGCTACGGCGGGCTGCTGTCGCGGCAGGTGCGGCGCCCCCGGCGATTCGCGGCGCTGGCGCTCGCGGGCGTGGTGGCCGGCTTCGCCGTCGCGATCGGGCTGGTGTTCGTCGTGCCGGCGGAGCTGGCGCCGCCCGAGGACCGCGGCGCCTTCTTCGTCACCGTGTCCGGGCCCGAAGGCGCCGGCTACGACTACACCGTGGCGCAGATGCAGGAAGTGGAGCGGCGCATCGGGAAGTACGTCGGCGAGGGGCAGCCGATCGACCGCGTCAACACGCGCGTGCCCGCCGGCTTCGGCGGCGGCGGCGAGATGCACACCGGCCAGGCGATCGTGCTGCTGAAGGCGTGGAACGAGCGCGACACCAGCACCGGCGACCTCGTGGAAGAAGTGCGCGCCGATCTGGCGTCGCTGCCGGGCGTCGTCGCGCGGCCGCAGGTGCGCACCGGCCTCGTGCGCAGCGGCGGGCAGCCGCTGCGGGTGGTTCTGGGCGGGCCCGACTACGCCGAGCTCGCGGACTGGCGCGACCGCGTGCTGGCGCGGCTGGAAGCCAATCCGCGGCTGTACGGCGTGGATTCCGATTTCCAGGAAACGCGGCCGCAGCTGCGGGTCGAGATCGACCGCGCGCGCGCCGCCGACCTCGGCGTGCCGGTGCAGGAAATCGGCCGCACGCTGGAGACGATGATGGGCTCGCGCCGCGTCACGACATACGTCGAGGACGGCGAGGAGTACGACGTGATCCTGCAGGCGCAGGACGAGGACCGGCGCTCGCCGGCCGATCTGGACAATCTGTACGTGCGCTCGTCGACCAGCGGCACGCTGGTGCCGCTGTCCAACCTCGTGGCCCTGAAGGAACTCGCCGAGCCGGGCCAGTACAACCGTTTCAACCGCCTGCGCGCGATCACGGTGTCGGCGGGCCTGGCGCCCGGCTACACGCTCGGCGAGGCGCTGGAGTTCACCCGGCAGGTGATCGCCGAGGAACTGCCCGACCGCGCGCAGATCGACTACAAGGGCGAATCGCGCGAATACCAGCGTGCCGGCGGCGCGATCGTGTTCACGCTGGGCATGGCGGTGCTCGTGATCTTCCTCGTGCTGGCAGCGCAGTTCGAAAGTTTCCTGCATCC
Organism: uncultured Arenimonas sp.; assembly: GCA_966211005.1. Classification (GTDB taxonomy): domain Bacteria; phylum Pseudomonadota; class Gammaproteobacteria; order Xanthomonadales; family Xanthomonadaceae; genus Arenimonas. Next base: position 2,915 of record CBIHMN010000044.1, on the reverse strand, counting down.
GCTGACCATCATGCTGACGGTGCCGCTGGCGATGTTCGGCGCGATGATCGGGCTGTGGGTCACCGGCAATTCGCTGAACCTGTTCAGCCAGGTCGGCATCGTGATGCTGGTCGGGCTGGCGGCGAAGAACGGCATCCTGATCGTCGAGTTCGCGAACCAGCTGCGCGACGAGGGCCGCACGGTCGGGCAGGCGATCGTGGAGTCGGCGACGGTGCGCATGCGGCCGATCCTGATGACCTCGATCGCGACGATCATGGGTGCGCTGCCGCTGGTGCTCGCCGGCGGTCCGGGTTCGGCGAGCCGCGCGACCATCGGCATCGTCGTGATCTTCGGCGTCGCGTTCTCGACGCTGCTGTCGCTGCTGGTGGTGCCCGCGTTCTACGCGCTGCTCGCGCCGTTCACGCGGTCGCCGGACGCGATCACGCGGCGGCTTGAAGTGCTGGAGAGGGAGACGCCGGTCGGGGGCATCGCGTAGCCCGGGCTTTCGCGCCTGGCGGCGCGCCTGCGGACGCGGGCTAGCGGGTGGCGACGAGGGTCCAGAGGCCGAACAGGCCCTCGCGGGCCGACCAGACGCGATGCCAGCGCGCATCGCGGAAACCCGCGGCGCGCAGCGCGTCGAGCAGGTCCCAGCCGAAGTGGTAGAAACACAGCACGCCGCCCGACACCGGATCGCCGTGGATCTCCGGTTCGTGCAGGTGCTCGACGTCGCCGTCGGCCCGCAGGCGCGCGCGCACGAGCGTGTGCTCGAACTGCTCGACGAACGGGATCGTCAGCACCAGTCGCCCGCCGGGCTTGAGGCATCGCGCGAATTCGCGCAGGGCGGCCGGATAATCGGGCACGTGCTCGAGCACGTCGAAACTGCCGATCGCGTCGAGCGATGCGTCGGCGAAGCCGGCGCCGGTGACGTCGCGTTCGACGAGTCCGCCCCGGCCGCCGAGGGACTCGAACCACGCCTGCAGCTTCGGCCGCGTGCGCGCGTCGAGGCCGTATTCGCTGCCTTCGGCCTGCGCGCAGACGGCCTGCAGCCAGACGAACGCGGCCGAGGCCTGTTCGGTCAGCCAGATCCGGTCGGTGCCGAGGTCGCGGCCTTCGCAGACCAGCGCCATCGCCGCGCGATTGCGCGCGGTGAGCCGGCAGCGCGGGCACACGAGTTCCTCGCGAAGGTTCGCCCGCGGACCCGCCGCATGCGACGGAATCGCGAAACGCACCGGCGCCCGGCACAGCCCGCACCAGCCCGGCCAGCCGTCTTCGCCGGCGGCCTGCGCCACTTCGCACTGCAGGCGGTACTGCGCGTCCAGCTGCGCCCGGCCGGCGGGCTCGAGCGCCTGCCAGTCGGTCCACGACGACCACGCGCGCGACAGCGGCGGCTCGGCCGCGGGCGCGACGGGTATCCAGCGACGCAGTCGTTCGAGAAGCCGCATCAGTCGAGCAGCGGCGTCGCCAGCACCTTCGACGGGCGGCCGGTGAGCGCCTGCACGCGTTCGCGCAGGTCCTCGCGCGAGATCTCGCGCAGCTCCAGCAACTCGCGCACGACGTCGTCGAGGTCATGCTCGCCCTTCGTGCGGGTGCGGATCTCCTTGTCGAGCGCCGCGAACAGCTGGACGGCGCGCGCGGTGCGTTCGTGCCGCGAACGGTCGCTGGTGAGCGTCGACACGTCCTCGCCGTGACCGCGCATCCACGCGTGCGCGCGCGCGGCACGCGAATCGCTCAGCAGGCGGGCGCGGTGCAGCAGCTCGATCGAATAGAACTCGGCCAGGCCTTCGGCGATCCAGTCGTCGCCGTCGGCGCCGCGCACGCGGGTGATCACGTGCACCAGTTCGTGCACCAGCGTGCTCGTCCCGTTCTCGCTGATCAGTGGACGGTCGGCATGCAGGAACAGCGAGCGCGGGCCGGACAGGCCGCCGCGCCACATCGGGTCGCCGGCGCTGACGATCAGCAGCTTCGAGGGCAGGTCGCCGAACACGTCGCGGAATTCCGGCACCAGCGCATTGAAGAACGCGAGCATGTCGACGCGGCGCACGTCGTCGTTCCGCGGCCCGACGACGGCCACGTGCGTGTCGTCGAAGTCCTCGCGGCGCGCGCCGATGTCGCCGGCGATGATCCAGCCGACCGGCCGGTCGAAACTGCGCTCGGGGTTCACGACGACGAAATCGTTGCCGCGGCTGCTGCGCACGTACGGCGTGTCGGCGCCGTTCCAGCCTTCGGGCAGGCGGAAATGCAGTCGCGCGCGCGAGTCGGCTCCCTTCGTCGTGCGCACCACGGAGGCCGGTACCAGGTCGTCGCCGCGGACGATCGCCCAGTCGTCGGTGATGCGTGCGTCGTAGCCGCCCTTGCCGCGGCGCGCGTCGACACGGTAGCGGTAACGCAGCTTCGACGGTGCGTCGCGCGGCGGCTTCCACGTCACGGTGTCGCCGTCACGGTCGAGCGTGCCGTCGCCGCGCACGGCTTCGTAGCGGTCCGCCGGCATGTCGAATTCGATCGATCCGACGCGGCCGTCGCCCGGCGCCAGCGCGATCTCGACGAGCGCGGTGCCGGCTTCGGGATCGAATCCGATCGTGTAGTCGACGTCGTACGAGGGCCGCGCGGCGGCGGCCGGCAGCGCGACGGCGGACACGAGCAGCGCGACGAGGCCGAACGGCCAGCGGCAGGTGGATTTCTTCATGGGCCGCGATTATGCCGCACCCATTCCGCGACGAAGACCGCCGTGGCTGAAGCCACGTTCAGGCTTTCGACCGCGCCGGTACCGGGAATCGCGAGCCGCAGCGCGGCGACGCCGGCGAGCGCCGGGTCGATGCCGGTCTGTTCGGCGCCCATCATCAGCAGCAGCCGCGGCGGCATCGGCGTGCGGAACAGCGAATCGCCGCCGCGCACCACCGTCGCCGCCGGCACGAAACCGGCCGAGCGCAGCTGCGCCA
>CBIHMN010000043.1:0-10972 GCA_966211005.1 uncultured Arenimonas sp. | reverse complement strand
CGGATCCGGTCGAAGCCCTGCTCCATCTTCACCGCCATCATCTCGACGGCGATGATCGCGTCGTCGACGAGCAGCCCCAGCGCCAGCACCAGCGCGCCGAGCGAGATCTTGTGCAGGCCGATGCCGAAGTAGTGCATCGCCGCGAACGTCATCGCCAGCACCAGCGGGATCGACAGCGCCACGACCAGTCCGGTGCGGAAGCCGAGCGAGAAGAAGCTCACGAGCAGCACGATGCCGACCGCCTCGGCGAGCACGCGCACGAACTCCGCGACCGAGCTGCGCACCGCGGCCGGCTGGTCCGACACCTTCTTCAGCGTCATGCCGACCGGCAGCGTCTGCTGCAACCGCGCGAACTCCGCGTCGAGCCGGTCGCCGAGGCGCAGGATGTCGCCGCCTTCGCGCATCGACACCGCGATGCCGATGGCGTTCTCGCCCATGAACCGCATCCGCGGCGCCGCCGGGTCGGCGAACCCGCGCCGGATCTCGGCGACGTCGCGCAGCCGGAACGTGCGGTCCCCGACCCGCACCGGGAAGTCGCCGACCTGCTCGACGCTGTCGAACTGCCCCGACACGCGCAGCTGCACGCGGTCGGTGGTCGTTTCGAAGAAACTCGCCGGCGCCACCGCGTTCTGCTGGTCGATCGCCTGCTGCACGAGCTGCAGCGGCACGCCTAGCGTCGCCAGCTTGGTGTTGCTCAGTTCGATCCAGATCTTCTCGTCCTGCAGCCCGACGAGCTCGATCTTGCCGACGTCCGGCAGCCGCAGCAGTTCCAGCTCCAGCCGCTCGGCGTAGTCCTTCAGCGTCGCGTAGTCGAAGCCGTCGCCCGACAGCGCGTAGATGTTGCCGAAAGTGTCGCCGAATTCATCGTTGAAGAAAGGCCCGATCACGCCCTGCGGCAGCGCATGCCGCGCGTCGCCGACCTTCTTGCGCACGTCGTACCACAGCTGCGGCAGTTCGCTGCTGCGCATCGAGTCGCGCGACATCAGCATCACCAGCGATTCGCCGGGACGCGAATACGACCGCACGAATTCGTAGCGGCCGGTCTCCATCACTTCCTTCTCGATCCGGTCGGTGACCTGGCGGGCCACTTCCTCGGCGGTGGCGCCCGGCCACAGCGTCCGCACGACCATGATCTTGAAGGTGAACGGCGGATCTTCGGACTGGCCGAGGCGCTGGTAGCCGAAGACGCCGACGATCGCGAGCACGACCATCGCGTACAGCACCAGCGCGCGGTTGCGCAGCGCCCATTCCGACAGGTTGAAGGCGGACGACATCGCGGGGCCTCAGCGCGCGTCGGCGGCGGCGGCCACCGGCGCGCGCGGCGCCAGCACGACCGCGCGGTTGTCGCGGTCGATCGGCCGGATCTTCTGGCCCTCCTGCAGCAGGTGCACGCCGGCGGCGACGATCCATTCGCCGGCTTCCAGTCCGGAGATCACCGGCACCGTCGCTTCGCCGAAGGCACCGGCATGGACCGGCCGCAGGTGCACGGTCGCCGTCGCCGCGTCCACGACCCACACCGCCGTCTCGCCGTCGGCACCGTGCACCGCCGACAACGGTACCGACAGCGTGCTGCCGGCGGCCTCCAGGGCGTACACGCGCGCGCTCTGCCCGAGTTCGCCACGGCTGGCGCCGGCATCGAACGCGACGCGCGCGGCATACGTGCGTGCCTGCGGATCGGCGGCGGGCGCGATCTCGCGCACCGTCGCCGGCAGCCGCACGCCCGGCTCCGACCACAGTTCGACCGCCAGCGCGCGACCGGGCGCGAATTCGGCGGCACGTCGCTCGGGAATGGCGATCGCGACTTCGCGCTCGCCGTCCTGCGCCAGCACGAACACCGGCTGCCCCGCCTGCACCACCTGGCCGGCTTCGGCCAGCCGCTGCGCGATGACGCCGTCGGCCGGCGCGAGCAGCCGCGCATACGCGGCCTGGTTGCCGGACGCCGACACCTGCGCCTTCGCCTGCCGCACCCGGGCCTGCGCCGCGTCGCGCTGGGCGACGCGCGTGTCGTACAGCGAGCGGCTCACGAGCTGGCGCTCGAACAGGCTGCGGTGACGTTCCAGCTCGGCTTCGGCCAGCGCGAGATCGGCCTTCGCCGATTCGAGCTGCGCGCGGGCGCCTTCGAGCGCGAGGGCGACGTCGGCCGCGTCGAGTCGTGCGAGCGGATCGCCCTTTTTCACGCGTGCGCCGACGTCGACGAACCGTTCGGCGAGCTTGCCGCCGATCCGGAACCCGAGCACGGGCTCGTGCCGGGCGCGGACCTCGCCGGCGAACGCCGTCGCGGTGCCGCCGCCGGCGAGCGGCTGCACGACCATCGCCGGGCGGGCGGGCGCTTCCGCTTCGGGAACCCCGCCGCAGCCGGCCAGGACGACCAGGGCGACGAACAGGAGGGAGGGCGTGCGGACGTTCATCGGCGGGTCGGCATTTATTGGACTGGCGGGTATACTATCGCCACGAAACCCACCGGTTCAATATCTTTCACGATGACGAGCGCTGCCCCCTCCCGCCCGCCGAACCCGCCGGGACGCCCCAAGGACCCCGGAAAGCGGGCCGCGATCCTGGATGCGGCCAAAGCCCTGTTCCCGGTGCGAGGCTACGAAGGCACGAGCATGGACTCGATCGCCCGGGCGGCCGGCGTATCGAAGCTGACGGTGTACAGCCACTTCGCGGACAAGGAGACGCTGTTCGTCGAGGCGGTGCGCGCGAGCTGCGAAGACCTGATGCCGGCCGACCTGTTCGTCGCGCGTTTCGAAGGCCCGGTCCGCGGCCAGCTCGAGCGCATCGGCCACGCGTTCTTCCGGCTGGTGACCAGCGCGGAGGCGATCGCGATCCACCGGACGATGTGCGCGCAGACGGTCTGCGGCTCCAGCCTGCCGAAACTGTTCTGGGACGCGGGGCCGCGCCGCACGATCGACGCGCTGGCGTCGTTCCTGCGCGTCGAACGCGACGCCGGCAAGCTCGACCTGCCCGACCCCGCGCTGGCCGCCTCGCAGTTCTTCTGCCTGCTGAAAGGCGAAGCGCATGCACGCATGGTGTGCGGCTGCCCCGAGCCGCTGGCGCCGGCCGACGTGCAGCGACATGTCGCCGCCACCGTCGACCTGTTCCTGCGCGCCTACGGCCCGGACCGGCGATGACGCCTGAACGGGCGCGGACCGGTAAGTGTGCGAGTGACGTATGGCACTACAGAGCCCCGTCGTGCCGCCGGCATCCTGCGCCCGCATCGTTCGTGCCTTCCTCCGGATGCGGCGCGCGGCGTAGAATCCTCACCCTTGCGATTCAAGGACTTGGCTGTCATGCCGATTGATTTCCAGCAGGCCCGTCACGCGATGGTGGAGCAGCAGGTGCGTCCGTGGGACGTGCTCGATCCGCGCGTGCTCGACACCCTGATGCGCGTGCAGCGCGAGGACTTCGTGCCGCCGCGCCACCGCAAGCTCGCGTTCGCCGACCTGCCGCTGCCGCTGGAGCACGGCGAGACGATGATGAAGCCGCTGCTCGAGGGCCGCATGCTGCAGTCGCTGTCGATCGAGCCGGCCGACGAGGTGCTGGAGATCGGCACGGGTTCCGGCTTCGTCACCGCCTGCCTCGCGCAGCTCGCGCGCGAAGTGGTCAGCATCGATCGTCATTCCGATTTCGTCGACCGCGCGCGGCAGCGACTCGGCGCCGAAGGCGCGGCCAACGTGACCATCGAAACCGCCGATGCCTTCGCGTGGCAGCCGGGCCGGCTGTTCGATGCGATCGCCGTCACCGGTTCGGTCGCCGCCGACCCGGACTATTTCGCCCAGTGGCTCAAGCCCGGTGGCCGCCTGTTCGTCGTGCACGGCCTGTCGCCGGTGCAGGAAGCGCTGCGCGTCACGCGCCGCGGCGACGCCCTGCTGCGCGAGAGCCTGTTCGAGACCGATCTGCCCTATCTGCACGGTGCCGCGCCGGTTCCGCGCTTCGTCCTTTGACCTTTCCGGGATATCCCATGCGCCTGACCCTTCGTCCCCTGACCCTCGCCCTCCTGCTGACCGGTTTCGCCGGCACCGCCGGTGCGGTCGACCTGATGGACGCGTACGAACTCGCGCGCCAGGGCGATCCGCAGCTGGCCGCGGCCGAATCGTCGCGCGACGCGGTCGGCGAGAACGTCATCCAGAGCCGCTCGGCGCTGCTGCCGCATCTCTCGGGCTCGTACTCGATCGGCCAGTCCGAGCCGTTCGGCGACGAGGCCGCCGGCGAAGCGCGCAGCACCGGTTTCGGGCTGACGCTGAACCAGTCGATCTACGACCATTCGAACTGGACGCAGCTCGGCGCCTCGCGCCTGCGCGCCGACCAGGGCGACGCCGACTACAAGGCCGCCGCCGACGACCTGGTGGTCCGCACCGCCGCGGCGTATTTCGAAGTGCTCACCGCGATCGAAACGCTCGCGTCGTCGCGCGCCGAGGAGCGTTCGGTGAAGCGCCAGCTCGACCAGGCCGAGAAGCGCCTCGAAGTCGGCCTCGCGCCGATCACGGACGTGCACGAAGCCCGCGCCCGCTTCGACACCGCGCGCGCGAACGCGATCGCGGCCGGCACGGCGCTCGAGGACGCGCGCGAAGCGCTCGCCGAGATCACCGGGCAGCGGCTCGACAACCTGCGCGGCCTGTCGCCCGACTACATCCCGAAGAACGACGATCCGCGCGGCGCCGAAGAATGGGTGTCGATCGCGCTGGAACAGAACCCGACGCTCATCTCGCGCCAGCTGGGCCTGGCCGCGAGCGAGAAGGACATCTCCACGGCGCGCGCGGCGCACCTGCCGACGATCGACGCGAGCGTCAGCGCCGACAGCGGCCGCGGCTGGAACACGCTGGGCGGTCCCCGCGAGCACAGCGGCGGTTCGTCGATCGGCGTATCGGTGAACGTGCCGATCTTCTCCGGGTTCGCGACGCAGTCGCGGGTGCGGCAGGCGGTCGATTACCGCGACATCGCCGCCGACCAGCTCGAGCAGCAGAAGCGCTTCGTCGTGCGCACCACGCGCAACGCGCAGCGGTCGCTCGCCGCCGGCGAGGCGGAAGTCGAGGCGCGCCGCCTGTCGGTCGTCTCGGCGCAGGCCGCGTACGAAGCGAGCGAGGCCGGACTGGAAGTCGGCACGCGCACGATCGTCGACGTGCTGATCACGCAGCAGGCGCTGTTCGTCGCGCAGCGCGAATACGCCCGCGCGCGGCATGCGTTCCTCGTGAACCGGCTGCGGCTGGAGCAGGCCGCCGGCACGATCACCGTCGAGGACCTGCAGGACGTGAACCGCGTGCTGGTCGCCGACGCCGAAGCGGCGCTGGAAACCCCGGCCGACGTGCGCTGACCGGGCCGGTCGCGATCGACCCCGAAGCCGGCGGAAACGCCGGCTTCGCCGTTTCTAGCGCCCGCCGGCGAGCAGCCCGTCGAGCAGGTCGAGCGTGTGCCCGAGCGCGCCGGACAGCTGCGCGACCTGCGCGCGGCCGGCGGCACCCATCGCCAGCCGCCGCGGCGTGTCGGCGAGCAGCGCGATCACCGCGGCAGCCGCCGCGTCGGCGTCGGCCACCTGCAGCAGCGCGCCGGCATCGAGCAGGCGCCGGGTGACGTCGGCGAAGTTGAACGTGTGCGGGCCGACGACGCTCGGCACGCCCACGGCCGCCGGTTCCAGCACGTTGTGCCCGCCGACCTCGCACAGGCTGCCGCCGACGAACGCGACGTCGGACGCGCCGAAGAATCCGACCAGCTCGCCCATCGTGTCGAGGACCATCACCTGCGTTTCCGGCGACGCCAGCACGTGGCCCCTTCGCGTGCGCACGCGCAGGCCGGCGTCGTGCGCGGCGGCGATCACCGCCGCGAAACGGTCCGGATGTCGCGGCGCCCACAGCAGCAGCGCGTCCGGGAACCGCGCGAGCACGCGCCGGTGCATCGCCAGCACCGCCTCTTCTTCCTGCGGATGCGTGCTGGCGGCGATCCACACGGGTCGCGTCGGCCCCCACGCGTCGCGCCATTGCTCGGCGCGTTCGGGCACGTCGTCCGGGACGTGGAGGTCGTACTTGAGATTGCCGGTGACGACGACGCGTTCCGGCTCGGCGCCGATGCGCTGCAGCCGGCGGGCGTCGGCCTCCGATTGCGCCGCGACGACGCGAACGGCCTGCAGCGCCAGCGAGGAGAGCCGGCGCAGCGGCAGATAACCGCGCAGCGAGCGTTCCGACAGCCGCGCGTTCACCATCGCCAGCGGGATGCCGCGGCGCGCGCATTCCAGATACAGGTTCAGCCAGATCTCGGTTTCGACGATCACCGCCAGCGCCGGCCGCGCGTGGTCGAGGAAACGCCGCACCATCCCGTGCAGGTCGTACGGCAGGTAGACGTGGTGCACGCGGTCGCCCCACAGCGCGCGCACGCGATCCGACCCGGTCGGCGTGATCGTCGTCACCAGCAGTGGCCGGTGCGGGTGCTTCGCGCGCAGCGCGTCGACGAGCGGCCGCGCCGCCAGCACTTCGCCGACCGACACCGCGTGCACCCAGATCGCGCCGTCGAGCCGGTCGGCCGGGTCGAACCACGCATAGCGCTCGCTCCAGCGCTGCAGGTATTCGCGCTGGCGCATGCCGCGCCAGACGAGGTGGTAGAGGGTGGCCGGAATCGCGAGGTAGAGGACCAGCGAATACAGGCCGGTCAACACGCGCTGGCCCAGGGTCAGTGGCATCGCGGCAGGATACCCGACCGGCCACGGCTAGAATGTCGCGATGGCCGACGCCGACGCACCGCCGCCGCTCTCACCGCGCCACTGGCCGACGTGGCTGGGCATCGCCGGCGGCTGGACGCTCGCCCGCTGGCCGTGGGCCTTGCAGCGCCGCGTCGGGCCGGTGCTGGGCGACGCGATGTACCACCTGCTGCGCGGCCGGCGGAACATCGCGGCGACGAATCTCGCACTGTGCTTCCCGGAACTCGACGCCGGTGCGCGCCGGACGCTGCTGCGGGCGAATTTCCGCGCGCTCGGCACCGGCGTGTTCGAGTTCCTGCGCGCGTGGTGGGGGCGCCTGGCCCCGACCGATCGCGGCCTCGAATTCACCGGACTCGAGCATCTCGACGCCGCGCGCGCCGGCGGCCGCGGCGTGATCCTGGTGTCGGCGCATTTCACGACGCTCGAGGCGGCGATGCGGCTGCTGTGCGGGCGCATCCCGCTCGCCGGCATGTACCGGCCGCACGAGCAGCCGGCGATGGAATGGGCCGTGCGCCGTGGCCGCCTGCGGCACGCGGTGGCGATGTTCGCGCGCGACGAGCTGCGGCCGGCGATCCGCCACCTGAAGAAAGGCGGGCTGCTGTGGTTCGCGCCCGATCAGGAAACGCGTCGCGGCGACAGCGTGTTCGTGCCGTTCTTCGGGCAGCCGGCGTGGAGCCTGACGTCGACGCACCAGCTCGCGCGCCTGAGCGGAGCGGCGGTGCTGCCGCTGTTCCACGAACGGCTCGACGACGGTCGCTACCGCATCCGGATCCTTCCGGCGCTCGAGGATTTCCCCGGCACCGACGCGACCGCCGACACCGCCCGCGTGATGGCCACGCTCGAATCGCTGATCCGCCGTCGCCCCGAGCAGTACCTCTGGCTCCACAAGCGCTTCAAGCGCACGCCCGACGGCACCCGCCGCGACTACGGCGCGTAGAGCGGCGCGGTCAGTAAACCGGCGGCTCGCCCGGCGGCCGCGTCTTGAACCGCCGGTGGACCCACAGGTACTGCGAGGGCGCCTCGCAGACGACCGCTTCGAGCTCGGCCATGTAGCGCGCGGCGTCGCGCACCGGGTCGCCGCTCGGCCAGCCGTCCCACGCCGGGCCGATGCGGATGTGGAAACGTCCGTCGGCATCGCGTCGCGACCAGAACGGCAGCATCGTCGCGCGCCCGCGGGCGACGAGGTCGGGTACCGCGGTCATCGTCGCCGCCTGCACGCCGAAGAACGGCACGAAAGCGTGCTGGTAGCTGAAGTCCTGGTCGGCGAGGTACGCCACCGGCTCGCCCGCCTGCAGCGCGCGCAGCAGGCCCCGCACGTCCTTCTTCGCGATCGTGCCGCCGAGCACGCGCCGCCGCGATCGCTCGATCCAGCCTTCGATCACGGGGTCGTTGTGACGCCGCACCAGCGCGTGCAGCGGTCGCCCCAGCGCCTCGCCGATCAACCGCACCGCGAGCTCGGTATGCGTCAGGTGCGCGCCGAGCAGCAGCACGCCACCGCGTTCCAGCGCGGCGTGCAGCCGCGGCAGTCCTTCGATCGTCGTACCGGCGAAGGCCGCCGCCGGCGCGTGCCACGCCCGCACGAGTTCGAACACGCCGGTGGCGGTGTCGGCGAGCGTGTCGTCGACCAGCGCGGCGCGGGCGCCCGCCTCCAGGCCCGGGAAGCACAGATCGATGTTCGCGCGGGCGATGTGGCGCCGGCGGCGCAGCAACGGCCCGCCGAGCCGGGCGACCACGCGGCCCAGCACCGGCACCGCGCGCGCCGGCAGGCGGCCCAGCAGCCATGCGCCGGCATCGAGCAGCGGCAGCAGCGCGCGGTGCACGCGGTCAGGCGTCGAGGCGGCGGCGCTCGCCGGCCATCGCCAGCAGGCTGCCGGCGTACAGCGCGGCCAGCAGCAGCGTCAGGCCGCCCCAGAACGTGGAATAGAACGCGAGGTGCGTGTTCAGCGGGAACACGGTCGCGAGCAGCGCCAGTGCCGGCGCGCGGGCGCGGTCACGCGCGGCATCCGGCGAGGTCGCCCACGCGCGGATCGCCAGCGCGACGCCGGTGAGCCAGAGGAACAGCCCGATCAGCCCGGTTTCGCTCAGCACCTCCAGCACGATCTGGTGGGCGTGGTAGCCGGCGCCGTGTTCGTCGTCGACCAGCCACGGATCCTCGGGCGAGGCGTGTTCGCGATAGGCCTCGCGGAAGCCGCGCACGCCGACGCCGTTCACCGGATGCGCCGCGGTCATCGCCATCGCCGTGCGCCAGATCCAGATGCGCCCCGACAGCGCGTGGTCCAAGCCCTCGCTGTCGCCGGCCAGCGCCGACCCGGTGCGGGAAATGCGCTGCTCCAGCGCATCGAGCGCGTGGCAGACGCCGTCGTCGGCGGCGCACGGCCCGTGCTGCAGCGTCGCCGCCAGCGCCAGCAGCAGGCCGAGCAAGCCGCCGAGGCCGAAGACGAGCGCCGCGCGCTTCACGCCGAACTGCTGCCAGCCGCTGGCCAGCACGACGATGCCGAACGTGACCCACGACGCGCGCGCGCCGGCGAGCAGCACGACGATGCCGATCGCGATCGCCGCGAGCGTCCAGCCCGGAAGGCCGAAGCGCCGCGCCGCCTCCAGCAGCACGAACGGCGCCAGGCTCGCGAGCACGAGGCCGAGCTTCAGGTTGTCCGCGCCGAAGATGCCGCTGAGACGGTCGGCGGTGGCGGCACCCCCGAGGCTCCAGCCGGTGGTGGCCTGCAGCAGGCCGTCGAGCGTCCAAAGCGCCGCGATCACCGCGATGCCGACGAACGTGGTGCGTCGCCCGCGCTCGCTGCCGACGGCGATCGCCACGAGCCACAGGAACGGCAGGTAGCGCAGGTCGAGCAGCGATTCGCGCAGCGCGCGGCCCGCGTCCACGGCGTCCACCGACGACAGCAGCTCCGGCAGCCAGTACGCGAGGAACAGCACCGTCGTCAGCGCCCACGCCTCGTGGCTCAGCAGCGTGATGCCGCCGCGGAAGCGGTGATACGCGAGCACCGACAGCGCGACGATCGCACCGATCGACAGCACGCCTTCGGCCGGTCCGGGCGCCGGCCACAGCGCGACGAACGCCAGCACCCACCACGGGGCCCAGCGCAGCTTCGCTTCAGTCGGCGGCGAGGTGTTCATACAGTTCCAGGGTCGCGGCCTGCATCGCCGCCAGCGTGTACGGGATGGTAACCGGCATCGGCGGCGGCGCCGCAAGCAGCGCGCGCGCGGCCGCCTGCAGTGCGTCGGCATCGTCCTTCGCCACCGCGCCGGCCGGATACAGCGCCCGCAGCAGTTCGCCGACGCCGCCGTGGTCCCAGCCGAGCACGGGCCGTCCGACGGACAGCGCCTCGACGACCGTGCGGCCGAACGCCTCGGGCTTGTTCGACAGCTGAAGCACGAGGCTGGATGCCGCGTACGCGTCGCGGATGTCGGCGCGCGGCGGCGTGATCGCGAGCGCGTCGGCGACACCGAGCGCCGCGGCCTGCGCGCGCAGCTCGTCGAGGTAGTGCGCGCGGCCGGGTTCGTCGGCACCGGGCAGCCACAGCCGCACGTCGAGGCCGTCGCCGCGCAGCACCGCGAGCAGCGCGATCGCCGCGTCGTGGCCTTTCAGCCGGGTGCCGCGCCCGGGCATCAGCAGCCAGCGGCCGCCGCGCAGCGCCGGGTGTCCGGCCTCGACGCGCTCGCGCCAGCCGGGCGGTGGCGCACCGGGCGCGAACTGCGCCGGATCGACGCCGCGCGGAATCACCACGAGCCGCGCCGGATCGGTATGCGGCCACTGCGCGAGCACATGCGCGCGCACGGTGTCCGATACGCAGACGACGCGCTCGCCGCGCGTCATCACGCCGCTGTAGCGCCCGGGCGAATTGAGCCCGTGCACCGTGGTGACGAAGCGCGGCCGCGGGGACAGTCCGCGCATCGCGCCGAGCGCGACCCACGCCGGCAGCCGCGATCGCGCGTGCAGGATGTCCGGCTTCAGATCCGCCAGCCGTCGCCGCAGCGCCCGCATCGCCGCGTACGCGGAGAACGGCGCCTTGCGTCCGACGGGCAGGGCGAGGTGTTCGCTGCCGCCGGCGAGCAGGGGGGCGACCAGCCGGCCGCCCGCGGAGACGACCACCGAACGATGCCCCGCGCGCACCAGCGCGTCGGCGATTTCCAGCGTGGAGCGCTCGACGCCGCCGCTCTCGAGCGCCGGCAGCAGCTGCACGACGACGAGGCGGCGCGCGGGCGTGTTCAGCCCTTCAGCACCCAGACGGCGCCGCAGTAGGGGCAGGTGGCCGTGCCCGTGGCCTCCAC
>CBIHMN010000042.1:0-11111 GCA_966211005.1 uncultured Arenimonas sp. | reverse complement strand
CGCTGATCCCCGGCACCGTCGGCGCCGCGCCGATCCAGAACATCGGCGCCTACGGCGTCGAGCTGTCCGAATTCGTCGATACCGTCGAGGCGTTCCGGCGCGATACGGGGCAGGTCAAGCGCCTGTCGGCGTCGGACTGCGGTTTCGGGTATCGCGACAGCCTGTTCAAGCGCGACGCCGACCGCTGGGTCGTCACCGCGCTGGAACTGCGCCTGCCGCGCGCGCGCGCGCTGCGCACCGACTACGCCGGCGTGCGCGAGGAACTCGCGCGCATGGGGGTGGAGTCGCCGCGCGCGGTCCATGTCGCCGAGGCGATCAGCCGCATCCGCACGCGCAAGCTGCCGAACCCGGCGCTGGTCGGCAACGCCGGCAGCTTCTTCAAGAACCCGGTCGTCGACGCGGCGACCGCCGCGGCGCTGGCCGACGCGCATCCGGGCCTGCCGGTGTTTCCCGGTGCCGACGGGCAGCGCAAGCTGTCGGCCGCGTGGCTGATCGACGCCTGCGGGTGGAAAGGCCACCGCGACGGCGACGCCGGCGTGTCCGACATGCACGCGCTGGTGCTGGTGAACCACGGCGCCGCGACCGGCGCGCAGCTGCTCGACCTCGCGCGCCGCGTCGCCGGCTCGGTGCGCGCGCGCTTCGGCATCGTGCTCGAGCCCGAGCCGCGCATCATCGGCGCGACGTTCGACGCGGCCTGACGGGGCGCCCCGCGATGCCCGACTCCCCCGCCCCGCGTCCGCGTTCGCAGGCGTCGGCGAACCTGCGTCGTGCGGTGCTGCTGATGGTCGGCAGCACGGTGCTGTTCGGGTTGATGGCCGTCTGCATCCGGCTCGCGTCGTCGCAGCTGCACGCGTTCGAGATCGCGTTCTTCCGCAGCTTCTTCGGCTTCGTGTTCGTGCTGCCGCTGCTGTTCCGGCACGGGCCCACGCTGCTGCGCACCGACAAGCTGGGCTTCTACATCGCGCGATGCGCGATCGGCATCCTGTCGATGCTGGCCGGCTTCTGGGCGATCGTGAACCTGCCGCTGGCGCAGGCGATCGCGCTGTCGTATTCGACGCCGCTGTTCGTCACGATCGGCGCGGTGCTGTTCCTCGGCGAAGTGGTCGGCGCGCGGCGCTGGTCGGCGGTGCTGGTCGGCTTCCTCGGCGTGCTGGTCATCGTGCAGCCGGGCGTCGATTCGTTCACGCCGGGCACGCTGGTGGCGCTGCTGGCGGCGCTGGCGAGCGCGAACGCGGCGATCAGCATCCGTTTCCTGGCGCGCACCGAGCACCCGGACGCGATCGTCGTGCTGACGACGATGCTCTGGGTGCCGATGTCGCTGCTGCCGGCGTTGCTGGTATGGGAAACGCCCAGCGGGCTCACCTGGCTGTGGATCGTGCTCGCCGGCGGCCTCGGCACCAGCGGGCACATGATCTGGACGCGCGCGCTGAAGCTCGGCGAGGCGTCGATGCTGACGCCGATCAGCTTCCTGCAGATCGTCGTCGTCGCGTTCTTCGGCTGGCTGCTGTTCGGCGAGGCGCTGGACCGCTGGACGCTCGTCGGCGCCGGCATCGTGCTGGCGTCGAACATCTACATCGCGCATCGCGAGGCGCGGCTGGCGCGGCATGCGACCACCGATCCGGATATCGGGGCCGACACGCCGTCGCCGCGCTGAAGTTCGGGCCTGAAGGCCCTCCCCCCGCTCAGGCCGCGTCGGGCAGGTTTCCGGTATGCCGGTGCGGGCGGATGATCAGGTAGGCGAACGAACACCACGCGACGGCCGCGAGCATGCCGGCGAGGATGTCGGACGGATAGTGCACGCCCAGGTAGACCCGCGACGCGCCCACCCACGTGGCGAACGCGGTGGAAAGCACCAGCACGTGCCAGCGCCCCGGACGGTTCCATGTCAGCAGCACCAGCACCGCCGCCAGCGTCGCCGCGCCCATCGCGTGGCCGCTGGGGAAGCTGTAGCTGTGCTCGGGCGCGATCGATTCCCACAGCGACGGCCGCTCGCGCGCGAAGATCGCTTTCGTGGCGAAGTTGAGCGCGAGCGAGCCGATCACCGACGCGGCGACGAAGATGGCCTTGCGCACGTGCTTGCCGGCCAGCAGCACCACCAGCAGCGCGACGTCGGCCGGCACCACGAACCACTGGTAGCCCAGGTCGCTCGCATAGAGCATCCAGCGGTCGAGCGTGGGCGACGACAGCGAACGCGCGAGTTCCAGCAGCGGAATGTCGAACGCGAACGGCCGGCCGTCGTCGACCGCGTCGGCGAACACGCCGAACGCCCACAGCGGCGCCAGCAGGCCCAGCGCGGCGAGCGCGAGTCGCCGCCAGCGGGCGACGACGAACCGGGCGCCCGCGTCCAGCAGCCGCGGCCAGTCGGCGACGCGATGCAACCGGCGCAGGCGCGCCCACCGGCTGGCCGGCGGCGGCGCCGCGGCGTTCAGCCGCCGGTTCCCGTCCAGCGCCGCGCGACGTAGTCGTCGATCACGGCGACGAATTCGTCGGCGATGTGCTCGCCGCGCAGCGTCATCGCCTTCTGGCCGTCGATGAACACCGGCGCCGCCGGTGCCTCGCCGGTGCCCGGCAGCGAGATGCCGATGTCGGCATGGCGCGATTCGCCGGGTCCGTTGACGATGCAGCCCATCACCGCCAGCGACAGGTTCTCGACGCCGGGATGCCGGATCTTCCACTCCGGCATGCGCGCGCGCACGTGCTCCTGCACCTTCTGCGCCAGCACCTGGAAGAACTCGCTCGTGGTGCGGCCGCAGCCCGGGCAGGCGGTGACCAGCGGCGTGAACGCGCGCAGGCCCATCACCTGCAGCAGCTCCTGCGCGACGATCACTTCCTGCGTGCGCGGCGCGCCGGGTTCGGGCGTCAACGAGATGCGGATCGTGTCGCCGATGCCTTCCTGCAGCAGCACCGCCAGCGCCGCGCTCGACGCGACGATGCCCTTGCTGCCCATGCCCGCCTCGGTGAGCCCGAGGTGCAGCGGGAACGACGAGCGCGACGCGAGGTCCCGATACACCGCGATCAGCTCCTGCACGCCGCTCACCTTCGCGGACAGCACGATGCGATCGCGCCCGAGGCCCAGCTCGACCGCGCGCTCGGCCGACTCGATCGCCGACACCACCAGCGCCTCGCGCAGCACGCGCGCCGCGTCCCACGGCTCGGCGCGGGCGGCGTTCTCGTCCATCAGCCGCGCCGCCAGCGCCTGGTCCAGCGAGCCCCAGTTGACGCCGATGCGCACCGGCTTGCGGAACTCGATCGCCTTCTCGACGATCGCCGCGAACTGCGTGTCGCGCTTCTTCCCGAACCCGACGTTGCCCGGATTGATCCGGTACTTGGCCAGCGCCTGCGCGCACGCCGGTTCGGCCGCCAGCAGCCGGTCGCCGTTGTAGTGGAAATCGCCCACCAGCGGCACCGGTACGCCCATCATGTCGAGCCGTTCGCGGATCCGCGGCACCGCCGCGGCCGATTCCGGGTTGTTGACGGTGACGCGCACGAGTTCCGACCCGGCGCGCCACAGGTCGGCGACCTGCCGGGTGGTCGCGGCGACGTCGGCCGTGTCGGTGTTGGTCATCGACTGCACGACGATCGGCGCGCCGCCGCCGATACGCACGCCGCCGATCACCACGCCGCCGGTCGCGCGGCGCGGCGCCGCCCGGGCCTCGCTCACGCCGGCGCTCCCGCCGCCTCGGGCTCGGCGACGACCGCCGGCTCGGCGCGCTCGCCGATCAGGAAGTAGTCGCCCGCGTTCAGCAGGACCTCGACCGAGCCGAGCACGTCGGTGCCGCGCGGGCCGAGTTCGGCCAGATGCATCGCGGCGTCGTGGATGACCTCGACGCGGCTGCCCGCCTCGATGGCGGCGTTCGACACGAAGCAGCGGCCGCCGCTGCCGTCGATCGGATAGACCTCGACCGCGCGCGCGACCTGCCGGCTGCCGCCGTCGGCGCTGACGACCCGCAGCGCGACCGGGCTGCCCCGCCGGGACAGCAGTTCGACCCCCGCCGACAAGCCGCCGCCGTCCTCGTAGCGCAGCCAGCGCATCACGCCGACCATCCACGCCGTGTCGCCGGCGTCCTCGCCGAAGTTCAGGCCGACCAGTTCGCCGACGCGCGCGCGCGCCTGCTCGGCGTTCTCCCACGCCATGCGATAACCACCGAGGCTCTGGTCGAGCACCTTCGCGGTGTAACGCGGCACGCGGGTCATCGACTGCGCGGCCTGCGTCCAGGCGGCGCCGACGGCGACGTGCACCGTGCCCTGCGCGGACTGGCGCATGAACGTGTCGAAGTCGCGCTGGCCGGCGAGGAAGTAGTGCACGCCACTCAGGCCGAGCACGGTGTCGAGGCTGTGGCCGGCCGGCAGGCGCTTCAGCCCGCGCGCGGCGATCTGGCCGAATGCGCGGCGCAGGCGGATCAGCAGGTCGTTGCCGACGCGCACCGTGAGCCCGGCGGCGGGCGCGAGTTCGGACTGGCCGTCGCGCACGCGCGCGAGTGCGCGGTCCACGTCGTCGGCGAAAGACCGCAGGTCGATCCAGTACGCATGCGCCTCGTCGCCGGCGCCGGGGCCGGGGCCGCGGTCGGCGTCGTCGGGCACCGCCGGCGCCAGCGTGTCGGGCGGCTGGTCGACGAGCGCGCAGCGCGTGGCGTAACCGCGCGCCAGCGGCCACAGCGCGTCCTGCTCGGATTGCGCGAACGCGTACGGGTTCACCGCCGCGAGCAGCAGCGCCTGCATGTAGAGCGTATAGACGTCGACGTGCGCGCCGGCGGCGCGGTCGTCGACCGCCTTGCGGTCGATCTTCAGCGCCACGGCGAAGCGATGTACGCGGTGCAGGCCCTGCCACGCGCCGCCGGCCGGCGGCCGGTACACGCGCCACGCCAGCGCCAGCGCCCGGCCGTAGTGCCACGCGGCGCGCTCCAGCGCCTGCAGCACCGCGGCGCCCTTCAGGAACGGGATGGAACCCGACGGGGCGCACAGCTCCGCCGCCGCCTTGCGGTAGCCATGGCCGAGCAGCAGGTGGAATTCTTCGGCGGTGCTCGCCGCATGCGCCTTGTCCGGCGGCAGCGGCAGCGGATTGGCGTGGTACTGGCTTTCCAGCAGCGTCGCCGCCTCCAGCACGACCGGGCGCATCTCCTCCAGCGCGGCCAGCCGCTGGGCGCCTTCGAGCCGCTGCGCCAGCAGCGCGCGCAGCGCCCGCGTCAGTTCCACCTCGGTGGCATGCGCGTTCGCTCGCGGCAGCGCGGCGATCCACGCCTTCACCCTGCGCACGTCGGCCGCGAAGCCGCCGGCATCGGGCGGCACCGGCAGGTCCTCGCGCAGGCGTCGGTAGCTTTCGCTCATCGTCGGTTCCTCGGGTTCGACACAGTTTAGACCGGTTATCCTGTCCGGCCGACTCCTCGCCACCCCATGTCCGAGCCCGCCCGCGAACGCCAGCTGCTCACGCCGTCCCAGCTCAACGCGCTGGCGCGCGACCTGCTGGAGGGCCAGTTCACGCAGGTATGGGTGGAGGGCGAAATCAGCGGTTTTTCGCGGCCCGCGTCCGGCCACGCCTATTTCACGCTGAAGGACGGCCGCGCGCAGGTGCGCTGCGCGCTGTTCCGGCAGAACGCGCAACGGCTGCGCTTCGCGCCGCGCGATGGGCAGCTGGTGCAGGCGCGCGGGCGCTTGACGCTCTACGAAGCGCGCGGCGACTACCAGCTGGTGCTCGACCACCTCGAGGAAGCCGGCGAAGGCGCGCTGCGCCGCACGCTGGAGGAACTCAAGGCCCGGCTCGCGGCCGAGGGCCTGTTCGACGCGGAACGGCGGCGTCCGCTGCCGGCGTTCCCGCGCCGGCTCGGCGTGCTGACGTCGCCGACCGGCGCCGCGGTGCGGGACGTGCTGAGCGTGCTCGCGCGCCGCTTTCCGCTGCTGCCGGTGGACGTGCTGCCCGTCCCGGTGCAGGGCGATGGCGCCGCCGCGCGGATCCGCGCGATGCTCGCCGCGGCCGCGGCGTCGGGGCGCTACGACGTGCTGCTGCTGACGCGCGGTGGCGGCTCGCTCGAAGACCTGTGGGCGTTCAACGAGGTCGACCTGGTGCGCGCGGTCGCGGCGTCGCCGGTACCGGTGGTCTGCGCGGTGGGCCACGAAACCGACTTCAGCCTCTGCGATTTCGCCGCCGACCTGCGCGCGCCGACGCCGTCGGCCGCCGCCGAACTGCTGGTGCCCGACCGGCGCGCGCTCGCGGCGTCGCTGCTGCAGCGTCGGCGTGCGCTCGACCGCGGGCTCGAACGCCGCCTCGCCGCCGGTGCGCAGCGCGCGGACCAGGCGTTCCTGAAGCTGCAGGCGCTGCGCCCGCAGCTGCGCCTCGAACGCGGGCGCGCGCGGCTCGATGCGCTGCACCAGCGGCTCGACCGGCGCCTGCGCGACGCGCTCGCGGTACGGGCGGAACGCGCGTCGCGGTTGCTGCGCCGCGTCGACCAGCAGCATCCGCGGCGCCGGCTCGAAGCGCAGGCGCACCGGTTGCAACTCGCGTCGCAGCGCCTGGACGCGCTCGTCGCCCGCCTCGTCCCCGCGCGGCGGCAGCGACTCGCGCTCGCCGCCGGCGCCCTTTCCACGCTCAGCCCGCTGGCGACGCTCGCACGCGGCTACGCCATCGTGCAGCGCGCGGACGACGGCCGCGTCGTGCGCTCCCCGAGCCAGGCCGACCAGGGCGACCTGCTGCTCGCCCGCCTGGCCGAAGGCCAGCTGCGGCTGCGCGTGGACTAGATGCCGGAAACCGGCTCCGGTCTCCCCGCGAACTCCACGCCCCTCGACCGCGCCGCCTTCGCCCGATACATCGCCGCGTCCGCCTTGCGCAGCAACGCCCCGGCCTCGTCGCCGTCGTGCGGAAACCGGGCGATGCCGATGCTCGCGCCGACGACGACCCAGTGGCCTTCGATCGGCACCGGCCGGCTGATCGCCGTCTGCACGCGGGTCGCCACCGCCAGCAGCCAGGCGTCGTCGGTATCGGCGCCGGTCGGCACCAGCGCGAGGAATTCGTCGCCGCCCATCCGCGCGACGACGTCGGACGGCCGCAGCGCGTGGCTCGTGCGGCGCCCGATCTCGGCGAGCAGATGGTCCCCGGCGGCATGGCCGTAGGTATCGTTCACGGGCTTGAATCCGTCGAGGTCGAAGCTCAGCAGCGCGAATCCGCCGCCGCCGCGCCGGCGGCGCTGGATCAGCCGTGCCAGCTGCTGCAGGGCCCAGCGCCGGTTCGGCAGATTGGTCAGTTCGTCGCGGACCGCGAGACGGCGGATGCGGCGCCGGTCGTCGAGGATGCGCGCGGTGGCGGCCGCGGCCAGCAGACTCAGCGCGAGCCGCGCGAGGAAGCCCGGCGACAGCCACCCGTAGCCGCGATGCCAGCCGGCGTCGGGCACCGCCGATACCAGCCAGCTGCCGCCCGGCAGCATCACCGGCGAACGCACGGCATCGGCGTCGCGACCCGGTCGCCGGCCGCGGAACAGTTCGCCGCCGGGCCCGGCGGCGTCACGGCCGACGAAGCTCACGCGCAGGTCGTCCTCGAGCTGGCGGATGCCCGACTGCTGCAGGATCAGCTCGTAGTCGAGCACGAGGCTGATCACGCCCCACAGCCGCGGCACTTCGTCCTTGTCCACCCACAGCGGTACCCGGACGGCGAGCGCCTCGCGGCCGTCGGGCCGCGGGTAGGGCCCGGCCAGCACCGGCGCATCGAGCCGGATCGCGCGCAGCACCGGTTCCTTCAGTCGCGGGTCGTCGAGCAGACGCCGGCCGATCTCGTCCTCGTAGCCCGCCCGCGGGTGCACCTGGTCGACGACGAAATCCGGCGCGAGCGAGAAGTACAGGATCTCCGGCTGTCCGCGCCGGAGTTCGCGGGCGATCGACTGGAATTCGGCGTCGGTGATGCCCTCCTGCTGCACGACCAGCACCGCCAGCCCGCTCGCCAGCGCGACGCGGCCGTAGATCTCCGCGGCGAGGTTGGCGTGGAATTCGGCGAGCTCGCGCTGCACGTGCGCCTGCCGCGCGCTGAGCTGGCGCTGCCGCTCCAGCTGCGCGGTGCCGACGCTGAAATACACGCCCAGCAGCAGCACCGCCAGACCCGCGAGCAGATGCGGGCCGGGCCGCAGCCAGCCGCCCTCCTCGCGGCCGGCCGGAGCCGCCTCCGTGCCGGCAGGTGCGAGGTCGGAATGCATCGCGCGCACTCTACACCCGGGGCGCGACGCGACCGGCATGCCGGTCGGCACGGGGCGCGCCTTCTCGCTCCCGGCGAAAGTCCGTAGGCTGCGGCCATGTCCGCGGAGCCGACCGACGAGGAGCTGATGCTGGCGTACGGCGCCGGCGACGTCGACGCGTTCCAGCAGCTGTATTCGCGGCACCGCACCCCGCTGTTCCGGCATATGGTGCGGCGGCTGCGCGACACGCCGCTGGCGGAGGAGCTGTTCCAGGACGTGTGGCAGCGGGTGATCGCCGCACGCGAACGCTGGCGGCCCGACGCGAAGTTCGCGACGTGGCTCTACCAGGTCGCGCACAACCGCATCGCCGACCACTGGCGCGCGAAGCAGTACCGGCCCGACGCGCCCGGGGACGCCGACGAACTCGCGGCGCGCGTGCCGGATCCGGACACGCCCGAGCGCACGCTGTCGTCGTTCGAGGAACGCCGCCGGCTGCAGCGCGCACTGGAGGAATTGCCGGACGAACAGCGGGAGGTCGTGCTGCTGCGGCTGGAACAGGAGCTCAGCCTGGAGGAAATCGGCGAGATCACCGGCGTCGGGCGCGAAACCGTGAAGTCGCGGCTGCGCTACGCGATGGACAAGCTGCGCGCGAGGCTGCGGCCATGACCGGCCAACCCCGTCCGCCCATGCCACGCGTTGAAACGGTCGCCCACCCCGACCGGAGTTCCGCCATGCGCACCACCCGCACGCTGCTCTACACCTGCCTCGCCGCCGCGCTCGCCGCCGGCTGCGCCACCCGTACCGACGAGGCGGCGACCACCGCGCCCCGTGGCCGCGATGTCGTCGAAGTCGAGGTCGCGCCGGTCGACAGCGCGGCGGTCGCCGCGCAGGCCGAGGCGCTGCACGACGCCGAGGCGAAAGCCGCGCGCGAGCGCGATGCCTTCGCGCAGCCCGTCGCGCCCCCGCCGCCGGCCCCGGCGATGTCGCGGCTGGCCGCCGCGCCGCCGGCGCACTACGAGATGTACTCGCCGCCGCCCGCCGAGCCTGTCGCGAATACCGAGAACTACACCGAATTCGACGACGGCGGCATCGTCCGCACCGTGGAGAACCCGGTGGCCACGTTCTCGATCGACGTCGACACCGGCAGCTACAGCAACGTGCGCCGGATGCTGGCCCGCGGCCAGCTGCCGCCGAAGGACGCAGTGCGCGTCGAGGAGATGATCAACTACTTCGACTACGACTACGCGCGGCCGCGCGATCGCGCCGAGCCGTTCGCGGTCAGCACCGAGCTCGCGCCGGCGCCGTGGGACGCGAAGCGCACGCTGCTGCACGTCGGCATCCAGGGCTACGACGTCGATGCCGCGTCCATCCCGGCCTCGAACCTCGTGCTGCTGATCGACACGTCCGGCTCGATGGCCGACCCGAACAAGCTGCCGCTGCTGAAGGACGCGTTCCGCCAGCTGGTGCCGCAGCTGCGCGCGGTCGACCGCGTGTCGATCGTCGTCTACGCGGGCAGCGCCGGCCTCGTGCTGCCGGCGACGCCGGGCGATCGCCACGACGAGATCCTCGCCGCGCTCGACCGGCTCGAGGCCGGCGGTTCCACCAACGGCGGCGAAGGCATCGAGCTGGCGTACGCCACCGCGGAATCGGCGTTCATCGAGGGCGGCGTGAACCGCATCGTGCTGGCCACCGACGGCGACTTCAACGTCGGCATCCACGACCCGGCCGCGCTGGAAACGCGCGTCGCCCGCGGCCGCGAGGGCGGCATCGCGCTGACCACGCTCGGCTTCGGCGAAGGCAACTACAACGACGCGATGGCCGAACGCCTCGCCGACGTCGGCGACGGCAACCATGCGTATATCGACACGCCGTCGGAGGCGCGCAAGGTCCTGGTCGAGGAGATGTCGTCGACGCTGCTGACGATCGCCAGCGACGTCAAGATCCAGATCGAGTTCGATCCGGACGCGGTCGCGGAGTACCGGCTGATCGGGTACGAGAACCGCGCGCTGGCCCGCGAGGATTTCAACAACGACGCGGTGGACGCCGGCGAGATCGGCGCGGGCCACGACGTCACGGCGATCTTCGAGCTGTGCCTGGTCGGCGCCGGCTGCGAGGCGAGCGACCCGCTGCGCTACGGCGACGCGCGTCCCGCGCCTTCGCGCGGCGACGAGCTCGCCTACCTCAAGCTCCGTTACAAGCTGCCCGGCAGCGACCGCAGCGTGCTCATGCAGGAGCCGGTCACGCGCGGCGAGCTGCGTACCGCGGCGAGTGCGAACCTGCGCTTCGCCGCGGCCGTGGCCGCCTATGCCGACCGGCTGCGCGGCGGCACGCACGTCGGCGCCTTCGGCTGGGACGACATCGAGGCGCTCGCGCGAGGCGCGCAGGGCGCCGACGCATGGGGTCATCGCGCCGAGTTCTTGCACCTGCTGGCCCGCGCGCGCAGCCTGAGCGGTCCCCGCGACGACGCCGCCGTCGCCATCAACCCGGAATGAAACCGAGCCAGTGAACACCCCGCACGACCCGCAGCGGCACCCGCTCCAGGACGACGAAGTCGAGCTGGCGCGGGTGTTGCGCGCGCTTCCCGCCGGCGAGCCGTCGTCGAAGCTCGATTCGGCGATTCTCGCGGCGGCGGCCGACGCCGTCGCGGGGGGCGGCCAGCCGGCGACGCGACCGCGCCGCCGGGCGGCGCGCGTCGCCTGGGCGCTGCCGACGAGGGCCATCGGCACCGCGGCGGCCGCGGTGCTCGCCATCGGCATCGGCACGCAGCTCGTGCCGCCACCGTCATCCACGGCCGACCGGGCGGCGCGTCCGTCGGCACCGGCGTCCGGCCGTGTCGAAACGCAGGACCGGCTCGACGTCGAGCTGATCGAACGCAAGCGGGAGATCCCGCCCACCTATCCCCCGCCGGAGCCGCCGCGTCCGTCGGTCATCACGCAGCCCGACTGGACCCGTCGTCCGACG
>CBIHMN010000041.1:0-11111 GCA_966211005.1 uncultured Arenimonas sp. | reverse complement strand
CGCCGGTCATGTACAGCACCGGCAGCAGCGTCAGCCGGATGCCGGTGTCGCGCGCCGCGGCGACCAGCGATTTCGACATCGCCGCCGGGTCGTCGTACGGCCGGCCGTCCGGATGGTGATGCAGATAGTGGAATTCGCAGACCGTCGTGTAACCGGCCGCCAGCATCTCGGCGTACAGCTGGCTCGCGATCGCATGCTGGCTGTCGGGCGTCACCCGGCCGGCGAAGCGGTACATCAGCTCGCGCCACGTCCAGAAGCTGTCCTCGGGATGCGTCTGCCGCTCCGCGAGGCCGGCCATTGCCCGCTGGAACGCATGCGAATGCAGGTTCGGCATGCCCGGCAGGCGCCAGGGCGCGGCGGCGGTGGGGATCGGGCTCGGCATGCGGCGCAGTTTCGCATGCACCCGTGACGGCCGCATACAATCGCTGGATGCGCGCTCTGGAAGGCATCACCGTGCTCGAGCTCTCGCGGGTCCTCGCCGGCCCGTGGTGCGGCATGACGCTGGCCGATCTCGGCGCCGACGTGATCAAGCTCGAGCCGTTCACCGGCGACGACACGCGCGGTCTCGGCCCGCCCTTCCTCGAAGGCGCCGACGGCACGCCGCGCGAGGGCATGAGCGCGTACTTCGCCTGCTGCAATCGCGGCAAGCGCTCGCTGGCGATCGATCTGCGCGCGCCGGCGGCGTGGCCGCTGCTCGAAGCGCTGGTGCGCTCGGCCGACGTGCTGATCGAGAACTTCCGCACCGGCACGGCCGAAGCGCTCGGCGTCGGCTGGGCACGGATGCACGCGCTGAATCCGCGGCTCGTGTACTGCTCGATTTCCGGTTACGGCCGCGACGGCCCCGACGCGAGGCGCGCCGGCTACGACGTGGTCGTGCAGGCCGAGGCGGGGATGATGGCGATCACCGGCGAGGTCGATGGCGCGCCGCACAAGGTGGGCGTCGCGATCGCCGACCTCGCCACCGGCCAGAACGCCGCGACCGCGATCCTCGCCGCGCTGTGGCAGCGGCAGCGCACCGGCGCCGGTCAGCGCATCGACCTGTCGCTGTTCGACACGCAGCTGGCGCTGCTCGCCAATGTCGGCAGCAGCGCGCTGTTCACCGGCGGGGAGGCGCCGCGACACGGCAACGCGCATGCCAGCATCGTGCCGTACCAGGTGTTCGCGGCCACCGACGGGCCATTCGTGCTCGCGGTCGCCAGCGAGAAGCTGTGGGCCGATACGTGCCGCGCGCTCGACCGCGATGCGTGGCGCCACGATCCGCGATTCCGCGACAACGCGTCGCGCGTCGCGAACCGCGACGCGCTCGTCGGCGAACTCGCCGGGCTGTTCGCGACGCGGCCGGTGGCGCACTGGCGCGCGCTGTTCGATGCGGCCGGCGTGCCGTGCGCGCCGGTGAACGGCGTGCGTGCGGCACTGGAGCATCCGGTCGCGCGCGCGCGGGGCATGCGCGTCGAACGCGACGGCGTGCCGATGGTGGGCAGTCCGCTGAAGCTGTCGTCGTCGCCGACGCCGGCGCCGCTGCCGCCGCCCGGACTCGGCGAACACACCGACGCGATCGCCCGCGGGCACGGATTCGACCCCGCCGCGCTGCGGGCGGCCGGAGCGGTCGCGTGATCGGCCGCCTCGCGCCGCCGTGGGACGTGCTGCTGCTCGATGCGCGGCTGGCGACGCTGCGCGACGACCTCGGCGCCTACGGCGTCGTCGACGATGGCGCGATCGCGTGGAAGGACGGGCTGATCGCGTACGCCGGGCCGCGCACGGAGCTGCCGGGCGAACCGGCCGCGCTCGCCGCGCGACTGGAGTCGGCGCATCGCCGCTGGATCACGCCGGGCCTCGTCGACTGCCACACGCACCTCGTGTTCGCCGGCAATCGCGCGCCGGAGGCGGAACGCCGGCTGCAGGGCGCCACCTACGAACAGATCGCGCGCGAAGGCGGCGGCATCCTGTCGAGCGTCCATGCGATCCGCGCCACCGACGAGGACGCGCTGCTCGCGCAGTCGCTGCCACGGGCGCGGGCACTGCGCGGCGACGGCGTCACGACGCTGGAGATCAAGTCCGGCTACGGGCTGGACTTCGCCAACGAGCGCAAGATGCTGCGCGTCGCGCGCCGCATCGGCCAGGAACTCGGGCTCACCGTGCGCACGACGTATCTCGCCGCACATGCGCTGCCGCCGGAATACGCGGGGCGCGCCGACGCGTACATCGACGCGGCGATCGGCTGGCTGCCGCGCCTGCACGAGGAAGCGCTGGTCGACGCCGTCGACGCGTTCTGCGAGGGCATCGGCTTCTCGCCGGCGCAGACGCGGCGCGTGTTCGAGGCCGCGCGGGCGCTCGACCTGCCGGTGAAGCTGCATGCCGACCAGCTCAGCGATCTCGGCGGCGCCGCGCTCGCCGCGGAGTTCGGCGGGTTGTCGGCCGACCACATCGAGCACAGTTCCGACGACGCGGTGCGTGCGATGGCCGCCGCCGGCACCGTCGCCGTGCTGCTGCCGGGCGCGTACCACGTGCTGCGCGAAACGAAACTGCCGCCGCTCGACGCGCTGCGCCGGCACGCGGTGCCGATGGCCATCGCGACCGACCTGAATCCGGGCACGTCGCCGGTGGTGTCGCTGCGGCTGGCGATGACGCTCGCCTGCACGCATTTCCGGATGACCCCGGAGGAAGCGCTGCGCGGCGCGACGCTGCACGCGGCGCGTGCGCTGGGGCTGCACGATCGCGGCCGGCTGGCGCCCGGTCAGCGCGCCGATCTCGTGCAGTGGACCATCGACCACCCGGCCGAACTCGGCTACTGGCTCGGCGGCGATCTGGTGCATTCGGTGACGATCGGCGGGCGTGTCGTCCGCGGCTGACTTGCCTCTTCGGCGTTTCCTGCCTCGGAAAAACAGAAGCCCCGCCGATGGGCGGGGCTCCGGTGATGCACGACGCGGGCGATCGCGGCCGAAGCCGCTTCCGCATCGCGGCTGAAGCCGCTCCTACTTGGCGGCCTTCTTGGCCGGCGCCTTCTTCGCCGGGGCCTTCGCGGCCGGCGTCTTCACCGGCGCGGCAGCCTTGCCGGCAACGGTCTTCGTCGCGGCGACGGTCTTCGGACGCGCATTGCCGTGGCTGCTGGCGAAGCGCTTGCCCTTCGCGGTCTTCTTGTCGCCCCTACCCATGGTGGTTCCTTGATCTGGTGGTCCTTCGGAGCCGCGTAGCCTAGCCGAAATCGGAGTCGGGTTCATTCACTTTCGCGGCGAAAACGTTGCGCGACCCGACCCCGACCTCAATGCGCGTGGCCGAAGGACAGGCGCAGGTTGACGAGGTGGGCGGCGCCGATCAGCAGGCCGCCGGCGGCCATCACGCTGGCGTGGACCGCGCTGCCGTCGTGCGCGTGGCGCACCAGCAACCCGCCCCAGACCAGCGCGAGCCCCGGCGCGACCAGCAGCCACGCGTGGTACGCGCGATGGTTGCGGTAACCGAGCCAGAGGCTCGTGATCGCGAGCACGGTCGCGAACAGCGAGAACGCCCACTCCAGCCGGTGCCACGCGATCAGGCCGAGCCCGAGCGCGGGCACGACCGCGAGCGCGACCGGGATCAGCGCGCAGTGCAGCGCGCACAGGAAGGCGCCGAACGCGCCGAGGCGATCGGCCCAGCGCGGCAGGTGCAGACGGTGCGTCGAGGCCATGACGTCCGGGGGGTTGATGAACAGGTGGAACAATATAACATTCCGCTCCCGTCCGCCAATGACCCTCGCCCATGCCCGACGTCCCGCGCGCCCTGAACCCGGCCCGTCTCACGCCGATCGCCGCCGCGCTGCTCGCGCTTTCCGCGCCGGCCTTCGCCGCCATCCCCGCCGACCATCGCCACGACCACGCCCACGACGATGAAACCGTCGAGACCCTCGACGCGGTCGAGGTGACGGCCACGCCCCTCGGCGGCGGCGCCGACGACCTGGTGCGCCCGGTCGAGGTGCTCGCGGGCACCGAGCTGGACGAGCGTCGCGCCGCGACGCTCGGCGACACGGTCGACCGCCTGCCCGGCGTGCAGTCGTCGTTCTTCGGGGTCGGCGTCGGCCGCCCGGTGATCCGGGGCCAGGACGGCGCCCGGGTGCAGGTGCTGAGCGGCGGCACGTCGGCGCTCGACGCCTCGACGGTGAGCGTCGACCACGCGGTGACGATCGAACCGTTCCTCGCCGACCAGATCGAGGTGCTGAAGGGCCCGGCGACGCTGCTGTACGGAAGCGGTGCGATCGGCGGTGCGGTGAACGTGGTGGACGGCCGCATCCCGACCGCGCCGGCCGGACGCGCGGTCGCCGGCCGCGCCGAACTGCGGTACGACACCGGTACCGACGGGCAGGTCGCGGCCGCGCGCGTCGATGCCGATGCCGGCCGGCTGACGATCCACGCCGACGCGTTCCGGCGCGAGGCGGGCGACGTCGCGATTCCCGGCACGGCGTTCTCGCCGTCGCTGGTCGCGGAGGAAATCGCCGAAGGCGAGTCGCCGGACCACTTCGCGCGCGGCCACCTGCCCAACAGCGCGCTGACGACGCTCGGCGGAGCGATCGGCGCCAGCGTCTTCGGCGAGCGCGGCTGGCTGGGCGCGTCGGCGAGCACGTACCGCAGCGACTACGGCATTCCACCGGGGGCGCACGTGCACGAGGAACACGACGAGGACGGCGACGGGCACGAAGACGGGCATGACGAAGAAGCCGCGGAGAACGTGCGCATCGACCTGCGGCAGGACCGCTTCGAGACCCGCGGCGGCTGGCGCGGACCCGGTCCCGTCGCCGAACTCGCGTGGCGGCTGACGCGCAGCCGCTACGAACACACCGAGTTCGAAGGCGACGCCGTCGGTACGGTGTTCGCGAACGACGGCACCGAACTGCGCGTGGAAGCCGTGCAGCGCGAGGTCGGCGGCTGGAACGGCGCCGTCGGCGTGCAGGCGAGCGAACGCGACTTCGCCGCGATCGGCGACGAGGCGTTCGTGCCGCCGTCGCTGACGCGCGACGTCGGCGTGTTCGCGCTGCAGCGCCGCGACTTCGACGTGCTGCGGGTGGAAGTCGGCGCGCGCCACGACCGCATCGACATCGATCCGGCCGGCGCGCTGCCCACCGCCGGTTTCGGCGCGACGTCGCTGTCGGCCGGCCTGCGCTGGCACGCCGCCGACGGCGTCGACGTGCTGTTGAACCTCGACCGCGCGCAGCGCGCGCCGACCGCCGAGGAGCTCTATTCGGACGGGCCGCACGTCGCGACGCAGTCGTTCGAGGTCGGCGACCGCGAGCTCGATGTCGAGACCGCCCTCGGCGGCGAGCTGGGCGTGCACGTGGCGCGGGGCCGCTTCGACGCGCGCGCGTCGGTGTACCGCACGCGCTTCGACGATTTCATCCACCTCGCCGGGACCGGCGTGGCGCTCGACGGCCTGCCGGTGCGCCGTTGGGTGCAGGCGGACGCGACATTCACGGGATGGGAAGCCGAGGCGATGTTCGAGCTGGCCGACGGCGCCAGCGGCGCGTGGCATCTGCGCGGGTTCGCCGACGGCGTGGACGCGACGCTCGACGCGGGCGGGCGGCTGCCGCGGATCGCGCCGGGCCGCACCGGGCTGGAACTCGACTGGACGCGCGGCGCGTGGCACGCGCATGCCGGCGTGGTGCGCACGGCGGCGCAGCACGATGTCGCGGCGGGCGAGTCGGCGACGGGCGGGCATACGCTCGTCGACGCGGGCGTGACGTGGCGGCAGGAACGGGAGGTCGCGACGCTGGAGGTGTTCGCCGAAGGGCGCAATCTCACCGACCGGGACGCGCGCGTGCACACGTCGTTCCTCAAGGACGTGGCGCCGTTGCCGGGGCGCTCGGTGGCCGTCGGGGTGCGGGTCGCGTTCTGACGCGCCGCCGCTCCTACTCGAGTTCGGCGTCGAGGTCTTCGGGACGCGCGGCCGAGTCTTCCGCCACTTCCTCGGTCGCCGGGGCGTCGGCCGCTTCCTCGACCGCGTGCTGCTCGCTGGTCTCGGTGCCGAGGTTGAACGCGGCGTAGCCGGGCAGCACGGCCTGGTTCTGCGACATGCCGATCACGCGGCCCGGTACCGGCGCGAGGATGTAGCGCTCGACGTTGCTGACCGGATCGATCACGCGGCCGAGCCGCTGGCCGGCGAGCACGCGCTGGCCGAGCGCGACCTCGCTGATCAGCAGGCCCGCCGAATTGGCGCGGATCCAGCGCGAGTCGAGGAAGATCGGTGGCGGCGGCGCGTCCTTCGCCTCGGGGTTGGCGAGGATCTCGATCACGTCGGCCTCCGGCGCCGGCAGCATGTCGAGTTTCAGCAGCAGCCGATCGATCGCGGCGACGGCCTGCGCGATCTCGACCGGCTCCAGCCGCGTCGGCGCGCCGGCCTCGAACGTCACCGCGGGGATGCCGGCCGCCGTCGCGGCGGTGCGCAGCATGCCCTTGGCGCCGGCGCTGTGCAGCACGACGGTCGCGCCGAAGCCGCGGGTGAATTCCAGCACCTGCGGGTTCGTCAGGTCGGCGCGCACCTGCGGCAGGTTCGTGCGGTCGAAACTGCCGGTGTGGAAGTCGACCAGCACGGTGCAATGCTTCACGACGTCGCGGAAGAACGCGTCGGCGATGCGCGCGGCGATGCTGCCGTGGCGGCTGCCGGGGAAGCTGCGGTTGAGGTCGCGGCGGTCGGGCAGATAGCGCGTGCCGCGCGAGTAGCCGAACACGTTGACGATCGGCACGCCGATCACCGTGCCCGACAGCCGCGTCGCGTCGACCGAATGCGCGACACGGCGCACGATCTCGACACCGTTGATCTCGTCGCCGTGGATGCCGCCGACGAGGCACAGCACCGGGCCCGGCTTCGCGCCGCGCGCGACGATCACCGGGCTCGGGATCTCCGCGTTGCTGATGCCCCCCGCCGGCCGCCACTCCAGCTGCAGCCGCGTGCCGGGCACGACGAGGCGGTCGAGGATCGCGAGCGGCGTCGGCAGTTCGACCGCCGGCGTCAGCAGCTCCGGTCTGGCGATGCCTGCCGGCGGCACGCCGTCGACGGTTTCCGCGGAGGCCGGCGGCTTCGCCGCGTCGACGACGTCGGGCGGATCGATCGGGAAATCCTGCGCGGCGGCGAGGCCGGCGAGGCAGAACAGCGCGAATACAAGGGTCTGGCGGCTCATCGCGCCGCGCACGCCGCGCAGATGCCGTGCACCTCGAGCGTCTGGGCGCGGGGCGCGAAACCGAGCGCGCGCGCCTGCGTGTCGAGCAGCGCCGGGATGCGCGTGTCTTCCAGCTCGGTGGCGCTCTGGCATTCGTCGCAGATCAGGAACGGCACCGAATGCCGCGCGTCGGGATGGTGGCAGCCGACGAACGCGTTGATCGACGCGAGCCGGTGGATGAAGCCCTGCGCCAGCAGGAAATCGAGCGCGCGGTAGACCGTCGGGGGCGCGCTGGAGCCGTTCTCGTCCTTCATCCGGTCGAGCAGGTCGTACGCCTTCACCGGCTTGCCGGCGTCGGCGATCAGCCCGAGCACCTGGGCGCGCAGCGGCGTCAACCGCAGGCCGCGCGCCTCGCAGGCCGCTTCCACCGCACGCAGGTAGGCGCCGGCATCGTGGACGTGTCGGGCCGGGTCGGTGCAGTCGTGCGCGTGCGCGGGCTTGGGCATGGGGACAGGGTGGCCTCCGGACCGGGAAGAATCAACGCTTCCCGGCCGCGTCGCGCGGCGTGGTTCAGCCGGCGATCTTCGCCAGCGCCGCGTCGATCCGCGCCAGCGCTTCGCCCCGGCCGGCGAGGAACACGGTGTGGTCGATCGACGGGCTCACCTGCGTGCCGGTGATCGCCACGCGCAGCGGCTGCGCGATCTTGCCGAGCCCGACGCCGAGGGCTTCGGCGGTCGCCTGCAGCGCGCCGTGCACGGCATCGACGCTCCACGCGTCGAGCGCCGCGAGCCGTTCGCGCACCGCCGACAGCGGGGCGCGCGCGGCGGCGACCAGATGCTTCGCGACCGCGGCGGCGTCGTAGTCCGTCAACGGCCCGTACCAGACCGCCGCCTTCTCGGCCATTTCCTTCAGCGTCTGCACGCGATCGCGCAGCGCGACCACGACATCGGCCGGGGCCGGTCCGTTCGCGAGGTCGTAACCGCACGCCCGCAGCTGCGGGCGCAGATGCGTGGCGATGGCCTCCGGCGCGTCGGACTTCAGGTAGTGCTGGTTCAGCCAGCCGAGCTTGGCCGGATCGAGCCGCGACGCCTTCTGGTTCACGTCGGAAATCGCGAACAGCGATTTCAGCTCGTCGATCGAGAAGATCTCCTGGTCGCCGTGGCTCCAGCCGAGGCGCGCGAGGTAGTTCACCAGCGCGTGCGGCAGGTAGCCGGCGTCGCGATAGCCCATCACGTTCGCCGCGCCGCTGCGCTTGCTCAGCTTCGCGCCTTCCGGATCGAGGATCATCGGCATGTGCGCGAACCGCGGCACCGGCGCGCCGAGCGCGGTGTAGATGTTGATCTGCCGCGGGGTGTTGTTGACGTGGTCGTCGCCGCGGATCACCTCGGTGATGCCCATGTCGAGGTCGTCGACGACGACGGCGAAGTTGTAGGTCGGCCAGCCGTCGCTGCGGAAGATCACGAGGTCGTCGAGTTCGTCGTTGCTCCACTCGATGCGGCCCTTGATCAGGTCGTCGAACACGACCGTGCCGCCGATCGGGTTCCTGAAGCGGATCACGCGGTTCGGGTCGTCGCGGTACGGTTCGTTCCGGTCTCGATACGCGCCGCTGTAGCGCGGCTTCTGCTTCGCCGCCAGCGCGGCCTCGCGCATCGCTTCCAGCTCGTCCTTCGTTTCGTAGGCGTAGTACGCGGTGCCGGCGGCCACCATCTGCTCGGCGACCTCGCGGTAGCGCGCGAGGCGGTCGGTCTGGAACACCGGGCCTTCGTCGTAATCCATGCCCAGCCAGTCCATCGCCTGCAGGATCGCGTCGATGGCTTCCTGCGAGCTGCGCTCGCGGTCGGTGTCCTCGATGCGCAGGATGAACTGGCCGCCCTGCCGGCGCGCCTCCAGCCAGCAGTACAGCGCGGTGCGCGCGCCGCCGATGTGCAGGAAACCGGTGGGGCTGGGGGCGAAACGGGTGCGGCAGGTCATCGCGGGCTCGGAACGGACGGGGGCGCGCATTTTAGCCGCTTCGCTCCGGGCACCGGGCCGGCGCGCCGGAGGCTGGTAGGATCGTCGGCGACCGCTGCTTTCCCGGAACCACCTCGTGTCGACCCGATTTTTCCTGCTGCTGGCACTGGCGATCGCCTTGCCCGCCTTCGCGACGCCGCCATCCGCGGCGCCAGCCGTGCCGCCCGCGATGCCGGCCGTCGTCGACGAACCCGTCCCCGCGCCGGCTCCGGTGCGCGTGACGATGGTGACCTCGCTCGGCGAGATCGAACTCGAGCTCGACCCGGCGGCCGCGCCCGCGACCGTCGAGAACTTCCTCTCGTATGCGCGCGACGGGCATTACAACGGCACCGTGTTCCATCGCGTGATCCCCGGCGTGCTGCTGCAGGCCGGCGCGTTCACGCCCGACCTGCAGCAGAAGCCGAGCCGGGCGCCGGTGGAGAACGAGGCCGGCAACGGCCTGTCGAACGTGCGCGGCACGATCGCCGCCGCGCGCGATCGCGGCGTCGCCGACTCGGCCACCGCGCAGTTCTTCATCAACCTCGCCGACAACCACGAATTCGACCGCACCGGCACCGACAGCCCCTACACCACCGGCTACGCGGTGTTCGGCCGCGTGGTCCAGGGCATGGACGTGATCGACCGCATCGCCGCGCAGCCGACCGCGGCGCAGGAGCCGTTCCCCGGCTGGGTGCCGCGGGTGCCGGTGGTGATCGAGCGCGTGAACCTGCAGCCGGACGCACCGGGCACGCTGCCCGCGTCGGGCGAGCGGCTCCCGTCGCCCGACGCGCCGCGCCCCCCGGCGGGCGGCGCCGGCACCGACGGCGCGACCGATGGTCCGGGCGCCGACGGCACCACCACGCCCGCGGTCGACGACGACACCGGCCGATGAGCGTGCTGTTCGTTTCCGACCTGCACCTCGACGCCGCCCGCCCGGGCATCACCCGCAGTTTCCTCGACCTGCTCGCCGGCGAAGCGCGGCAGGCACGGGCGCTGTACATCCTCGGCGACCTGTTCGAGGCGTGGGTCGGCGACGACGATGCCGGCGAGCCGGGCGCGAGCGTCTGCACGGCACTGAAGGCGCTGGCCGACGGCGGCGTGCCGGTATTCCTGATGCGCGGCAACCGCGATTTCCTCTACGGGCCGCAGATCGCCGCGCGTACCGGCGCGACGCTGCTGCCCGACCCGTGCGTCGTCACGCTGTTCGACGAACCGGTCCTGCTGATGCACGGCGACCTGCTGTGCACCGACGACGCCGCGTACCAGGCGTTCCGCCGGCAGGTCCGCGATCCGGGCTGGCAGGAAAGCTTCCTCGCGCAGCCGCTGCCGGCGCGGCACGCGTTCGCGGCGCAGGCCCGCGCCGCGAGCCGCGAGCACCAGGGCGGCGTGGCCGAGGCGATCGGCGACGTCGTCGAAGCCGACGTGGCCGCGACGATGGCCCGCTACGGCGTACGCAAGCTGATCCACGGCCACACGCACCGGCCGCGCGTGCACCTGCTCACGGCCGGTGGCCGCAGCGCCACGCGCATCGTGCTCGGCGACTGGTACGACCAGGGCTCGATCCTGCGCGTCGACCCTGACGGCTTCTCCCTCAGCGCCCTGTAGGAGCGGCGTGTAGGAGCGGCTTCAGCCGCGATCACCCTCCCGCGCCGCTGCATCCACGCCCGCCGCACCCTCGACCACCGTCGCATCCACCGGCGCCTCGAACGCGATGAACAGCACGCACGGCTCGACGCTGGCGCATCGCCCTGAATGCGCGCGCCGCGCGGGGCCGTACGCGTAGCTCCCCGGCCGCAGCACCGCTTCCGGCTGGCCGTCGTAGGTGACGCGCAGTTCCCCCGACACCAGCACCATCCGTTCCGCCGACGTGTGCCAATGGCGCGGGAAAGAGGAGCCGCCGGGCAGTTTCAGGAACACATCGGCGTTCGGCTGCGCCGGGTCGCCATGCAGCACGGCCAGTTCGCAGCCGGCCGGCAGGAAGGCGGGGCACGCGCCCCAGGCCAGC
>CBIHMN010000040.1:0-11245 GCA_966211005.1 uncultured Arenimonas sp. | reverse complement strand
CGACGGTGTCGGAGGCGACGTCGTAGTCGGAGACCTTCAGGTCGTACGCGGCGATCGTGTCGACCGAGATCGGGGTGCCGGTGTACGGCATGCCGTTGGCGTTGAGGCCGAACGGGTCGCCCTGCGACATGCCGTCGACGGAGATGTTGTTGTAGCGGTTGTTGACGCCCGCGACCGAGATCGAGCCGTCGCCCGCGTCGATCACCTGGATGCGCGGGTCGAGGCGCGCGATGTCGTCGAGCGCGCGGTTGCCCTGCGGCGTGAGTTCGAGCTGGCGGCCGCTGACCGACGTGCCGACGCCCTTGTTGTCCGGGTTGAACACGTCGAGGCCGGCCGAACCGGTCACTTCGACCGCCGCCAGCGTGGCCGCGTCGACCAGCTGCGTATTGACCGCGGTCACCTGGTTCAGGTCGAGGTACAGGCCCTCTTCCGTGCGCGTGCCCGTGCCTTCCTTCGTGATGGTGATCGCGTACGGACCGCCGACGCGCAGGCCGCGCGCGGTGTAGCGGCCGCTCGCATCGGTCGTGGCGCGGCTGACCGTGCCCGACTCGACGTGGGTGATGATCACGTCCGCGCCGGCGACCGGCTGGCCGGTGCTGTCGGTGACGACGCCGCCGACACCGGCGGAGGTGGTCTGGGCGAACGCGGGAGCAGCGGCGAGCGCGAAGGCGAGGCCGATGGCGAGCTTCGAAAGCCGGGCCCGATTGCGATTGGTCATGGTCGTGTTAACCCTGATTGGTTGGCTGAAATGGCGAAAGCGGCATCCGGCCGCAGTGCCTGCGCGCAGGCACAGCTGGTTCCTTGAGCGAAGGCCGGGACTGGAGTCTCCCCTCGTCCGCAGCGCTAACGAGAGTTTAACACCCTATCGGGCCGTGATGACAGCGCGATGACGACCCGCGGGCCGTTCAGCCGTGTGCGGGCCCGGACGCGAGGAACGCGGCGACCCCGTCCATCAGCATCTGCACCGAAAGCGCCACCAGCAGCATGCCCATGAGCCGCTCCACGGCGGCCAGGACCCGCATGCCCAGCACCTTGTAGAGGTAGGTGGCCGAGAACAGGATCGCCGCGGTCCCCAGCCACGCGATCACCAGCGCGAGCGACCAGTCGGCCATCCGGCCCGGCTCCTGGCTGCCCAGCAGCATCACCGCGGCCATGCCGGACGGACCGGCGACCATCGGGATCGCCATCGGCACGATGAACGGCTCGCCGCCCGGCAGGTCGCCGAACATCCCCTCCGGGGTCGGGAAGATCATCTTCAGGCCGATCAGGAACAGCACGATGCCGCCGGCGATCGACACCGATTCCTGCCGCAGGTGCATCGCCTCGAGCACGTACTGGCCGCCCCACAGGAACACGAACAGCACGACCAGCGCGATCAGCAGTTCGCGCGCGAGCACGATGCGGCGTCGGTGCGCCGGCAGCGGTTTCAGCAGACCGAGGAAGACCGGGATGTTCCCGAGCGGATCGAGGATCAGGAAAAGCAGCAGGGCGGCCGAGAGCATCGTCATGGCATCGGTGCCCGTGGCGCCCAGACCTGGCCCCGATGCCCGGCGCCGGCCGGCGACAGCAGGTGGACCGCTGCCGGCGCGTAGGCCGCCGGCGCCGGCACGCGCAGCTGCGCTTCGTCGCAATAGGCGCGGGCGCGCAGGTCGGTGCGCATCGGGCCCGGCTCGAGCGCCGAGACGCGCACCCCGGTCGCGGACGTCTCCGCATCGAGCTGCCGCATCAGCGCCCCGAGGCCGTGCTTGGCG
The DNA here is from genome assembly GCA_966211005.1 of uncultured Arenimonas sp. GTDB lineage: Bacteria > Pseudomonadota > Gammaproteobacteria > Xanthomonadales > Xanthomonadaceae > Arenimonas. Next base: position 9,494 of record CBIHMN010000040.1, on the reverse strand, counting down.
ATGCCGTAGGCGCCCCAGTAGGCCTTGCCCACGCGGGCCGGCTCGTCGGTGACGAAGACCACCGCGCTGTCGCCGGCCGCGCGCAGATGCGGCAGGCAGGCCTGGGTCAGCAGCCACGGTGCCGTCAGGTTGACGTGCAGCGCGCGCAGGAATGCTTCGGGTGCCGTCGCTTCCAGCGGCGCGAGCCCCGCGAATTCCGCCGCGCAGTGCAGTACCCCGTGCAGCGCGCCCGAGGTTTCGACGATCTTCGCGGCCATCGCCTCGTAATCGGCCGGATCGGCGCCGGCGAGGTCGAGCGGATACAGCGCCGGCTCGGGCCCGATCGCGCGGATCGCGTCATACACGCGGCCGAGCTTCGGCACGCGACGCCCCAGCAGCACGACCGTCGCGCCGGCGCGCGCGCACGCCTTCGCGGCTTCCGCGCCGAGGCCGCCGTGCGCGCCCGTGACGAGCACGGTGCGCCCCGCGAGCGCGTCGGGGGCGATCGCCGGTATCGGCGTCGCCGCCGGCGTCATGCGGGCTTCTGCGCCTCGGCGACGATGCGCGCGAGCTCGCCGCTGTCGAGCAGCTCGACGGTGATGTCGCAACCGCCGATCAGCTCGCCGTTGACGAACAGCTGCGGGAACGTCGGCCAGTCGGAATAGCGCGGCAGGGTCGCGCGGATTTCCGGATCCTCCAGCACGTTCACCGAATGGAATCCGGTGGCGCCGGCCGACTTCAGCGCCTGCACGGCGCGGCTCGAAAAGCCGCACATCGGGAACTGCGGCGTGCCCTTCATGAAAAGCACGACGGGATGGCCTTCGACCTCGGCCTTGATGCGATCGAGCACGCTCATGTGAAGCTCCGTTGCGTGGGCGCCCGCGGGACAGGGCGCGACAAGGGCTAGAATTATACGGCCAACGCGCCGGCCGCCGGCGCCCTTCCCCTCGCTACGGAGAACTCCCATGGCCTTCGAACTGCCCCCCCTCCCGTACGACCGTGCCGCGCTCGAGCCGCACATCTCGGCCGAGACGCTCGACTTCCACCACGGCAAGCATCACCAGGCGTACGTCACCAACCTCAACAAGCAGATCGAAGGCACCGAATTCGAGTCGATGGACCTGGAGTCGATCATCCGCAAGGCGCAGGGCGGCATCTTCAACAACGCCGCGCAGGTCTGGAACCACACGTTCTACTGGCACTGCATGAAGCCCGGCGGCGGCGGCGAGCCCACGGGCAAGCTCGGCGAGGCGATCGCGAAGGCGTTCGGGTCGTTCGCGGCGTTCAAGGAACAGTTCACCGCGACCGCCGTCGGCACGTTCGGTTCGGGCTGGGCGTGGCTGGTGCAGCGTCCCGACGGTTCGCTGGCGCTCGTGAGCACGCCGAACGCGGCCACGCCGATCACCGGTGCCGACACGCCGCTGCTGACCTGCGACGTCTGGGAGCACGCGTACTACATCGACTACCGCAACGCGCGGCCGAAGTACGTGGAGTCGTTCTGGAACGTGGTGGACTGGGATTCGGTCGCCGGCCGGATGGCCTGACGCGCCGCGCGGGACTTCGATGACGTCGATCGGCCCGCTGCTCGAACTGCACCGGCTCGGCTGCTCCTACGGCAGCCGTGCCGCGGTGGTCGACGTCGACCTGCAGCTGCGCGAGGGCGAGCTGGGCTGCCTGCTCGGCCCCAGCGGCTGCGGCAAGACGACGCTGCTGCGCGCGATCGCCGGCTTCCACACGCCCGATGCCGGTTCGCTGCGGCTGCGCGGCATCGACGCGCGACCGTTGCCGCCCGAGAAGCGCGGGCTCGGCTTCGTGTTCCAGGACCTCGCGCTGTTCCCGCACCTCACCGTCGCCGACAACGTGATGTTCGGCCTGCACCGGCTCGCGGCCGGGGACGCGCGGGCGCGCTGCACCGACACGCTGGCGATGCTCGGCCTCGGCGACCTCGCCGGCCGCTGGCCGCACGAACTCTCCGGGGGCCAGCAACAGCGCGTCGCGCTCGCGCGATCACTCGCGCCGCGGCCCGACCTGCTGCTGCTCGACGAGCCGTTCGCGAGCCTCGACGCCGACCTGCGCGTGCGCCTGCGGGAAGAACTGCGCGCGCTGCTGAAACAACTCGGCATCGCCGCACTGCTGGTCACGCACGACCAGGAAGAGGCGTTCGCCTTCGCCGACACCGTCGGCGTGATGCGCGCCGGCCGGCTGCTGCAATGGGCGCCCGGCTTCGAGCTCTACCACCGGCCGGCGACGCCGTTTGTCGCCGCGTTCGTCGGCGAAGGGCGGCTGCTGCCGGCGCGCGTGCTGGCGGGCGGTCGCATCGCCACGGTACTCGGCGAGCTCACCGTGTCGGGGCCGATGACGCAGCCGGTCGGCAGCGACGTGCGCGTGCTGTTGCGACCCGACGACCTGGTGCCGGCCGACGACGGTGACGGCATCGACGCCGAAGTCGCCTCCGTCGCGTTCCGCGGTTCCGAATCGCTGCATTCGCTGCGGCTCGCCGACGACACCACGCTGGGGGCGCTGTTCCCGAGCCACCAGCAGCGACGCCCGGGCGACAAGGTCCGCGTGCGCCCCGATCTCGCCCACGTCGTCGTCTTCGACGCCGAAGACCCCGCCGCACGGTAGGAGCGGCTTCAGCCGCGCGCGGCCCCGGGGTGCGAACCGGTCGCGGCTGAAGCCGCTCCTACCGGGGGGCGTGGTGCTCGCGGAGCCTTGCGATCACCGGGGCCACCTGCGCTTCGCGCCCGAGCGCATCACCGGTGCGCTGCAACGCCTCGGCGAGCGCCGCCGCACTGTCGGCCCGGAGCGTCGCGTGCCCCACCTTGCGGCCGTCGCGCGGCGATTTGCCGTAGTCGTGCCAGTAGCCGCCGGCTTCCCGCAGTACGGGCGCGGCGTCGGGCATCGCGCCGATCCAGTTGAGCATCGCGCTGTGGCCGACCGCCGCGGTGTCGCCGAGCGGCAGGCCGAGCACCGCGCGCAGATGGTTCTGGAACTGCGACGTGCGCGCTCCCTCGATCGTCCAGTGGCCGGAGTTGTGCACGCGCGGCGCCATCTCGTTCGCGACCAGTTCGCCATCGCGCAGGAACAGTTCCAGCGCGAACACGCCGACGTAGTCCAGCGCCTCGGCGACCCGCCGCGCCGCGTCGAGCGCGCGTGCCTGCAGCGACGCCTCCACGCGCGCCGGCGCGAGGCTCGCCGCGAGGATGCCGTGCTCGTGCCAGTTCTCGGTCAGCGGCCACGCGCGCAGTTCGCCGTCGCGGCCGCGCACGGCGACCACCGACAGTTCGCGTTCGAACGGCACGAACGCCTCCAGGATCAGCCCGACGGTGCCCGCCTGCGCGCCGAGCGCGTCCCACGCCGCATCGGCATCGGCGAGCGTCCGCAAGCGGAACTGGCCCTTCCCGTCGTAACCGAGGCGGCGCGTCTTCAGGATGCTGGGAGTGCCGATCCGCGCGATCGCGGCGTCGAACCCGGCGCGGTCGGCGACGGGTTCGAAACCGGGCACCGCGATGCCGACCTCGCGGAACAGTGTCTTTTCCGCCAGCCGGTCCTGCGCGACGGCGAGCGCGCGCGGGTTCGGGAACACCGGCACCCGATCGGCCAGCCACTGCGCGCTTTCGGCCGGCACGTTCTCGAAATCGAAGGTCGCGACATCGACGCGCGACGCGAATTCGGCGAGCGCGGCCGCATCGCGGTAATCGGCGCGCAGCAGCGGCGCGAACTGCGCCGCGCAGGCATCGGCGGTGGAATCGAGCACCAGGAAGCGCAGGCCGAGCGGCGCGCCCGCCAGCGCCAGCATGCGGGCCAGTTGCCCGCCGCCGAGGATGCCGACGGTGGTCACGGCAGGCGCGGATCCGGATGCGCGAGCACGTCGGCGGTCTGCTTCGCGCGGAACCGCTCCAGCGCGTCGCGGATCGCGTCGTCGTCCGCCGCGAGCATCGCCGCGGCGAACAGCCCGGCATTGGCGGCGCCGGCCGCACCGATGGCGAACGTCGCCACCGGCACGCCCGCGGGCATCTGCACGATCGACAGCAGTGAATCGAGGCCGTTGAGCGCCTTGCTCTGCACCGGCACGCCGAGCACCGGGACCGGCGTCATCGCCGCCAGCATCCCCGGAAGGTGCGCCGCCCCGCCCGCGCCGGCGATGATCGCGCGCAGCCCGCGGCCGCCGGCATCGCGCGCGTACTCGACGAGCAGGTCGGGCGTGCGATGCGCCGACACCACGCGCACTTCGCTGGCGATGCCGAACAGGTCGAGTTTCGCCACCGCGTGCTGCAGCGTTTCCCAGTCGGAACGGGACCCCATGACGACTCCGACGAGCGGGGTGGCGGCGCGTTGGTTCATGGCGGGCGGCTTCGGCAAAAGGCTATTCTAGACCCCGATCTCCCTTCGGGACACCCGGCCGCATGGACCGCAAACTCCTCGACATCCTGTGCTGTCCGACCACCCGGCAACCGCTGGCGCTGCTCGACGACCGCGACCTGGCGACGATCAACGCCGGCATCGGCGACGGCGCGATCCGGCGCGCCGACGGCAGCGCCCAGTCGGCGCCGCTCACCGCCGGCCTGATCACGCGGGACCGCCGCACCGTCTATCGCATCGACGACGGCATCCCGGTCCTGCTCGCCGACGAAGCGCTCGCGACGAGCCAATGGCCCGACCTGCCGCGCTGATGGGCGCCGGGCTGGCGCCGCCGCTTTCCGCGATCGTCGAAGCCGATGTCGACGGCGCGCTCGCCGAGGACCTCGGCCCGGGCGACGCCACCGCCGAACTGCTCCCCGATGTGCCCGCACAGGCGTGGGTCGTCGCGAAGGAATCCGGCGTCATCGCCGGCCGTCCCTGGTTCGACGCGTGCTTCCGTCGCCTCGATCCGGACGTGCGCCTCGACTGGCGCGTCGCGGAAGGCGACGCGGTGTCGCCCGGCACCGTGCTCGTGGTGATCGCCGGCCGCACGCGCGCGCTGGTCAGCGCCGAGCGGCCGGCGCTGAATTTCCTGCAGACGCTGTCGGCCACCGCGACGCGCACCGCCGAACACGTCGCGGCGCTGGCCGGCACGCGCACGCGTGTGCTCGATACCCGCAAGACGCTGCCCGGCCTGCGCCACGCGCAGAAATACGCGGTGCGCGCCGGCGGTGGCTGCAATCACCGCATGGGGCTGTACGACGCGGTGATGCTGAAGGAAAACCACATCCACGCGGCGGGGTCGATCGCCGCGGCGGCCGCGGCGGCGAAGGCGCGCCATCCCGAGTTGCCGCTGGTGATCGAGGTCGAAACGCTCGCCGAACTCGACGAGGCGCTCGCCACGGGATGCGAACGCATCCTGGTCGACGATTTCAGCGAGGCCGACCTGCGCGAGGCGGTGCGCCGCGCGGACGGGAAGACGCCGCTCGAAGTATCGGGTGGCGTGACGCTCGAACGGCTCCCGGCGATCGGCGCGACCGGCGTCGACTACGTGTCGATCGGCGCGCTCACCAAGCACGTGCACGCGCTGGACCTGTCGCTGCGCCTCGGCAGGCCGCCGGTCTGAACGAGGTCCGCGCGGCTCAGCCGCCGCGCACGATCATCACGACGATCATCACCAGCGCCGCCGCCGCGAGCATGATCGGCACCCATTTGCTGGTCCCCGACGCGGGCGCACCCGGTACCCGCGCCGCTTCCGGTTTCGTCATGCGCGCGGTCTGCTGCGCCATCTCCATGCCCGGCGCGACGACGATGAAGCGCACCGTGTCGAGCTTGAGCTCGTCGCCGGCGGCGAGGAACGCCTGCTGCACGCGCTTGCCGTTGACGTAGGTGCCGTTCGACGAGCCGAGATCCTCCACCGACAGCCCGTCGGGCGTCGGCTTCACCAGCGCGTGGCGCCGCGAGATCTCGTCGCCCTGCACGGAGATGTCGCATTCGGGCGCACGGCCGATCGCCGTCGGCCCGCTCACCGGAAACACCTTGCCGAACACCGCGCCGGACACGCCGCGCAGCACGTACTTGGGCACGGCGAGGCGCACGCGGGTCGCGCCGCTGTCTTCCTCGGGACCGCTGTCGGAGGCCACGCCCCGTGCCGCCTCGACGACGACGAACTTCGCCGCGACCGGCCCGAACGTGATCTGGTCACCGGCGCGCAGCGCCATGATGTCGACCACCGGGCGGCCGTTGACCGTGACCGCGCCGCCGTCTTCGGGAACCTGCAGGTTCGCGCCGGTGCCGGTGACGTGGATCACGCAGTGCCGCGGCGCGACGTCCGGCCCGGCCAGCACGATGGCGCCGTCCGGCGCGCTGCCGATGCGGTTCGCGCCGTGCCCGAGCAGGGCCTGCGGATGCTCGCCGTTCGGGAAAACCAGTTTCATCTCCGCTCTCCTGCGAAATGGCGAGCCCGTCCGGACGGGGGGCGGCGCCTATCTTAGCCATGCGGCCGCAGCGCCGGCAGGGGGTCGGCTTGCGAGCCGCACCGCGCGACCCCACGATGCGTCCATGCTCGCCGAATTCCTGATGATGATCGCCGCGCTCGCGGTGGTGGTGTTCTGGTTCGCCGGTCGGCGCGCCGCGGAGACGGCGACGCTGGTCGGACGCCGTGCCTGCGACCGCGCCGGCGTGCAGTGGCTGGACCAGAGCGTGCATCTGCTGGCGATGCGCCTGCGGCGCGGGCCGGGTGGCCTGCTCGGTGTCGAGCGGCATTACGGCTTCGAATATTCCACCGGCGGCGAAGACCGCCACGCCGGGCGCATCGTGCTGCACGGTGTCCGGGTGCAGGCGGTGGCCGGGCCGATGCCGCCCACCACGCCCGACTGAGCTACTTCACCACCCGCAGATGCGGGCGCTTCGGCGGCGCATCGCCGTCCGGGCCGGCATCGGGATCCGGCGAGTCGTCCGGAAGCTGCGCGCCGTCGTCGGGCAGCATCATCCCCTGCCCCGTTTCCTGCGCGTAGATCGCCAGCACCGCCGGCATCGGCACGATCACCGCCTGGCTCACGCCGCCGAAGCGCGCCATGAAACGCACCTGGCGATTGTCCAGCACCAGCTTCGCCACGGCGCGCGGCGCGATGTTGAGCACGACGCGTCCATCCTTCACCGCCGACGCGGGCACCTGCACGCCGTCGCAGGCGGCATCGACCAGCAGGTGCGGCGTCATGCCGTTGTCGCAGATCCACTCGTTGAGCGCCCGCAGCAGGTACGGACGATTCGACGTCATCGCCGGCGCCGCCGGTTCCGTCACGGCGGCAACTCGCGCAAGGCCTTCTCCTCGACCGTGAGGCTGCGCAGGTAGGCCGGGTTGCGGAAGATCCGCATGCCGTAGTCCTCGATCACCTTGGCTTCCTTCGGCAGCACGATGCCCAGCGCCGGCAGACGCCAGATGATCGGCGCGATGGCGCAGTCGGCGAGGCTCATTTCCGGGTTCAGGAAGAACTTGGACGCGCGGAACAGCGGCAGCGACCCGATCAGCAGTTCCTTGAGCCGCTTGCGACCGGCTTCGGCCTGCGCCTTGTTGCCGTGCTGGATCGCCTGCACGTGCGGCACCCAGTCGTGCTCCAGCCGCAGCATCGCCAGCCGCAGCCGCGCGCGCGAGAGCGGATCCACCGGCATCAGCGGCGGATGCGGGTAGCGCTCGTCGAGATATTCGGAGACGACCGACGCGGCGTAGAGCACGAGGTCGCGGTCGACCAGGGTCGGCACCGAGTGGTACGGGTTCAGGTCGACCAGGTCTTCGGGCGGGTTGGCCGTGTCGACCGGCACCAGCTCGTAGGTGACGCCCTTGGCGGCCAGCACCAGGCGGACCCGGTGGCAGACCACGCAGTCCCGGGCGGAGAAAAGCGTGAGGGCGTTGCGCATGCGCGGACTGGCGGCCATCTGGAGCTCCCCGTCGGCGCCGCCTGCACCCCTGCGGGCGGTCGCCGGAAGCCTCGACCTTGCCCGAAACGGGTCGTCGCCCGCAAGACGTCCCCGCGGGACGCCGGCGGGCACGGCGACTTCAGTGGACGTCGCGCCAGTACTCGAGCTTCAGCAGGTAGGCGAGAAGGGTGAAGAACGCCAGGAACAGCAGCACCCAGACGCCGACCGCCTCGCGCTTCACCGCCGCCGGCTCGGCGACGTACTGCAGGAACGCGGCGATGTCGCGGGCCGCCTGGTCGAACTCGCGCGGCGCCATGCGGCCCGGCGTCGCCAGTTCCAGCTTCTCGACGTGGGCTTCGGCGCCCTCGCCTTCGCCGTAGACCGGCCGCTGGATGCCCTGCAGCTCCCAGAGCGGGTTCGGCATCGACACGCCCGGGAACAGCGTGTTGTTCCAGCCGATCGGCCGGGTCTCGTCGACGTAGAAGCTCTTGAGGTACGTGTAGACCCAGTCCGGGCCGCTGGCGCGGGCGCGCGCCGCGAGGCTCAGGTCCGGCGGCGCCTTGCCGAACCACGCCTGGCCCTGCAGCGGGTCGATGCCGGTGACGATGTTCTCGCCGATCTTGGCGTCACCCACCATCAGGTGCTCCTCGACGAGTTCCGGACGCAGGTCCAGGTCCTCGGCGATCCGCGAGTAGCGGTGCATCGCCAGCGAGTGGCAGCCGGCGCAGTAGTTCATGTACAGGCCGGCGCCGCGCTGCAGCGACGCCTTGTCGCCCAGGTCGGTACCCGACGACTGCAGGGCGCCGCCGCTCGCGGCCGACGCCAGCGCCGGCACGAACAGCAGCAGGAGAGCGAGGATTCGCAGCTTAGTCATGCGCGGGCACCCGGTCCGGTACGGCCTTGAACTGGCCCATGCGGGACCAGAACGGCATCGTGAAGAAGAACGCGAAGTAGAAGATCGTCAGCACCAGCGCGAGCAGCTTCTGCGCATCGGAACCGGACTGCGCGCCGAGCCAGCCGAGCACGACGAACGCCACCGCGAAGGCCCCGATCATCAGCTTGTGCAGCATCGGCCGGTACCGGATGGACTTGACCGGCGAGCGGTCGAGCCACGGCAGCGCGAACAGGATGAGATTGGCGCCGCCCATCACGATCACGCCGAGCAGCTTGTCGGGGATCGCGCGCAACATCGCGTAGAACGGCGTGAAGTACCACACCGGCTTGATGTGCTCGGGCGTCACCAGCGGGTCGGCCTTGATGAAGTTGTCCCATTCCAGGAACCAGCCGCCCATCGTCGGCGCGAAGAAGACGATGAAGGCGAACAGGATCAGGAAGAAGCCGACGCCGAACAGGTCCTTCACCGTGTAGTACGGATGGAACGGGATGCCGTCGGCGGGCGCCGTGGTGGACCAGCGGTTGCCCTTCGGGCCCTTCTTGATGTCCACGCCTTCCGGGTTGTTCGAGCCGACCTCGTGCAGCGCGCCCAGGTGCAGGACCACCAGCAGCAGCAGCACCAGCGGCAGCGCGATCACGTGCAGCGCGAAGAAGCGGTTGAGCGTCGCGTCGGCCACCAGGTAGTCGCCGCGGATCCACTCGGTGAGCCCGTTGCCGACCACCGGGATCGCGCCGAACAGGTTGATGATCACCTGCGCGCCCCAGTACGACATCTGGCCCCACGGCAGCACGTAGCCCATGAA
>CBIHMN010000039.1:0-11296 GCA_966211005.1 uncultured Arenimonas sp. | reverse complement strand
GCGCGCGCGCTGGTCACCGACCCGACGCTGCTGATCTGCGACGAGCCCACCGGCGACCTGGACCGCAAGACCGCCGACGAGATCCTGACGCTGCTGCAGGTGCTCAACCGCGAGCACGGCAAGACGATCATCATGGTGACGCACGATCCGAAGGCCGCCGACTTCGCCACGCACACGGTGAACCTCGACAAGGGCCTGCTCGCCGACGCCGTCGCGGCGCACTGAGGCCGCCCGCCATGACCCGCGCCGGCCTCGTCCTCGCCAACCTGTTCCATCGCAAGACCCGCACCGCGCTGACGCTGCTGTCGGTCGTGATGGCCTTCACCCTGTTCGGCCTGCTGCAGGCGGTGCTGGTGGTGTTCTCCAGCAGCGGCGAGTTCGTCGGCACCACGCGGCTGGTGACCCAGTCGCGCGTGTCGTTCACCAATTCGCTGCCGATGCGGATGGTGCCCGAGATGGACGCGATCCCAGGCGTGAAGCGGGTGATGTGGTCGCAGTGGTTCGGCGGCGTCAACAAGGCCGACAACACCGAGATATTCACCTTCGCGGTGGATCCCGAGCGGCTGCACGACGTCTATCCCGAGTTCGTGATGCCGGAAGAACACTGGCAGGCGTTCGCGCGCACGCGCGACAGCATGATCGTCGGCAAGCTGGTCGCGGACCGGCTCGGCTGGAAGGTCGGCGACCGCGTGCCGCTGGCGTCGAACATCTTCCCGCAGAAGAACGGCAGCAAGGACTGGGATTTCGTGGTCGTGGGCATCTACGACGGCATCGACGAGCAGTGGCGTTCGCAGACCAACGGCCTGTACATCAACCACGCCTATTTCTCGGAAGCCTCGCAGTTCGGCGGCGGCCTCGCCGGCATGTTCACGCTGAGCATCCAGGACCCGGCGATGGCCGAGGCGGTGGCGCGCACGATCGACGAGCGTTTCGAGAACAGCGCCGACGAGACCCGCACGATGTCGGAGAAGGATTTCGCGGTGAACTTCTTCAAGCAGCTCGGCGACATCGGGCTGATGGTGCGCTGGATCCTGTTCGCGGTGTTCTTCACCCTGCTGCTGGTGGTCGGCAACACGATGGCGCAGAGCGTGCGCGAACGCGTGCCGCAGCTGGCGGTGCTCAAGACGCTGGGCTTCACCGACGGCGCCGTGGCCGGTTTCGTGCTGGCCGAGACGCTCGCGCTGTGCGCGATCGGCGGGCTGGTCGGGCTCGGGCTGGCGTGGTTCCTGAGCCTCGGCATCGCCCAGGCGGCCGGCGGGTTCCTGCCGCCGATCGTCGTCACCGCCCGGGTCTGGGCCGCGGGCGCGCTGGCGATCGTGCTGCTGAGCCTGGCCGTGGGACTGTTGCCGGCGCTGCGCGCGCGCCGGCTGCGCATCGTCGACGCGCTCGCCGGCCGCTGAGGAGCCCGCCATGTTCAAGCAGATTTTCGCGATCACCGGCATGAACCTGCGCAGCGTGCCCGAGCGCTGGGGCCCGTCGCTGGTCATCGTCATCGGCCTCGCCGGCGTGGTCGCGGTGTTCACCGCGCTGCTGGCGATGGCGCAGGGGTTCGCGTCGACGCTGCAGTCGGCCGGCCGCGCCGACAACGCGATCGTGCTGCGCGGGCAGTCCGGTGCCGAACTCAATTCCGGCTTCGGGCGCGATTCGATGGAGCTGATCACGCTCGGCCCCGGCATCCGCAAGGGGGCCGATGGCCGGCCGCTCGCCGCCGGCGAGATGATGGTGATCACCGAACTGCAGAAACAGGACGATCCCGATCCGAAGGCGGTCGCGAACGTCACGCTGCGCGGCGTGCAGCCGGCATCGTTCGCGATCCGGCCGCAGCTGCAGGTGGTCGCCGGGCGCGCGTTCGAGCCCGGCAAGCGCGAGGTGATCATCGGCGCCGGCGTCGCGCGGCAGTTCGCCGGCACGGACCTCGGCGACACGCTGCGGATGCGCGGTTCGGACTGGACGGTGGTCGGCCATTTCGAGGCCGGCGACGCCAACGACAGCGAGATCTGGGTCGACCTCGAAACCGCCCAGTCGGCGTTCAACCGCAGCGGCGTCAGTTCGGTGCGGGTCGCGCTGGAATCGCCCGCGGCGATCGAGACGCTGCGCGCGGCGCTCGCCGCCGACCCGCGCCTCGCGGTCGACGTCACCGCCGAGCAGGCGTACTACAGCGCGCAGACGCGGGGCGTGCGGCAGACGATCGAGGCGCTGGCGTTCGCGGTCACCTTCATCATGGGGCTCGGCGCGATCTTCGCCGCGCTCAACACGATGTACGCGGCGGTGTCGGTGCGCACGCGCGAGATCGCGACGCTGCGCGCGATCGGTTTCGGCGGCTTCCCGGTGCTGGTGTCGGTGATGATCGAGGCGGTGCTGCTGGCGCTGGCCGGCGGCGCCATCGGCGCGGCGCTGGCCTACCTGCTGTTCAACGGGCTGTCGGTGTCGACGCTCAGCCAGGCGAGCTTCACCCAGGTCGTGTTCGCCTTCGAGGTGACGCCGTCGCTGGTGGCGACCGGGCTGGTCATCGCGGTCGTGATCGGCTTCATCGGCGGCCTGCTGCCGGCGGTGCGCGCGGCGCGGATGCAGGTGACGACGGCGCTGCGGACGCAGTAACCGGGCCGGCGCGCGATGTCCGCGTCCACCGTCGACCGCCGCGGGCTGGCCGCTGCGGTTTCCGCCTACGTCCTCTGGGGCGTGTTTCCGCTGTACTGGTACGCGCTGCGCGACGTGCCGTCCCTGCAGATCGTCGCGCACCGGATGGCGTGGTGCGCGGTGTTCGTCGTGGGCTGGCTGCTGGCGCGCGACGGCCTGGGCTGGCTGCGCGCGCTGAACGGCCGGACGCTGGCGCTGCTCGCGCTGACCAGCCTGCTGATCAGCGGCAACTGGGGCCTGTACATCTGGGCCGTGACGCACGGTCGCGTCGTCGAGGCGAGCCTCGGCTATTTCATCAACCCGCTCGTGAGCGTGCTGCTGGGCGTCGTGGTGCTGCGCGAGCGGCTCGCGGTGCCGCAGTGGACCGCGGTCGCGCTGGCGGCGGCCGGCGTGCTGTGGCTCGCGTTCCAGCACGGGGAGCCACCCTGGATCGCGCTGGCGCTGGCGTCGTCGTTCGCGGTGTATGGCGTGCTGCGGAAGGTCGCGGAAGTCGACGCGATCCCCGGGCTCGCCGTGGAAAGCCTGGTCCTGTTCCTGCCGGCCCTCGGCTGGCTGGCATGGGCGGAGGCGGGCGGTGTCGGCGCCTTCGGCCACGGCACGACGACGCGCGACGCGCTGCTGGTGTTCGCCGGCGCGGCCACGGCGGCGCCGCTCATCGGCTTCGCGTACGCGGCGCGCCGCATCCCCTATTCGCTGGTGGGCCTGCTGCAGTACATCGCGCCGACACTGCAGCTGCTGATCGGTGTCGCGCTGCTCGGCGAGGCGTTCGCCCCGACGCAGGCGGTCGGCTTCGCGTGCATCTGGGCCGGGCTGGCGCTGTATGCGCTCGATGGCTGGCGGCGCGCCGGACGCGCCGGATCGGCCGCCGAGCCTGAACACTGCGCGACCGAAGTCCCGCCCTGCGACGGGGCGACGCCCCCGAAGGGTGACTGATGGCCGCGTCGTTCACGGGCCGCATGGCTCAATTCCGGCCATGAACCTGCCGATCCACCTTCCGCTGGCCCTGTTCGCCGCGCTCGCGCTGGCGCCGGGTGCCGGGGCGGCTCCCGCGGCGGGCGGGAGCGACGTGCCGACGAGCGAGGCGCCCCGCGAAATCGCCGCGCTGCTGTCGCTGCTGCGGGTTTCGGACTGCCGGTTCGAGCGCAACGGCCGCTGGTACGACGGTGAGCGCGCCGCCGACCACCTGCAGCGCAAGCTCGACCATGCGGTCGGCCGGCGACAGCCGATCCCGAGCGCCGAAGCGTTCATCGCCGGCGCGGCGACGCGCAGCAGTTTCAGCGGCCGCGTCTATCACGTGCGCTGCGGCGACGCGCCGGTGGTCACGTCGGCCACGTGGTTCCATGCGCGACTGCGCGAACTGCGCTCGCACTGAAGGCGGCGGTGGCCGCTACTTCGGTCGGGCCTTCGCCCGCATCACGATGACCACGCCGGCGAGGATCACGGCCATCGCGCCGATGGCGTGCACGCCGAAACGCTCGTCCAGCAGCCACGCGCCGAGCAGCACCGCGATCGGCGGGTTCACGTACGCGTAGCTGGTCGCGAGCGCCGGCCGGACCTTGTCGAGCAGCCACACGTACGCGCTGAACGCGACGATCGAACCGAACAGCGCGAGGTAGGCCACGGCGAGCGTGGCGTCGAGCGGCGGCACGGCATCGATGCGTTCGCCGAGCACGACGCCGAGCAGCGTCATCGCGATGCCGCCGCAGACCATCTGCGCGGCGGTGCTCATGAACGGCGCCGCGAGGTCGCGGCCGCGACTCCATACCGAACCCCACGCCCACGCGATCGGCGCCGTGATCAGCGCCAGCATGCCGGGCAGGCTCGCCCGCAGTTCGCTGCCGGCATTGAGCCAGATGACGCCGACGAACCCGATCGCGAGCCCCATCCATTCGCCGCGGCTCGGGTGCTGGCCGCGCAGCACGCCGAACAGCCCCGCCCACAACGGCATCGACGCGACCGCGATCGCCGCCAGCCCGGACGAGACCGTCTGCTCGGCGAAATTCACCATGCCGTTGCCGAGCACCAGCATGAACAGGCCCATCACCACGGCGTTCTTCCACTGCGCGCGCGTCGGCGCCGCATGCCCGCGCCAGCGCAGCACGCCGTAGAACAGCGCCGCGGCCACGAGGAAGCGCAGCCCGCCCATCAGGAACGGTGGATACCCCTGCAACCCGATGCGGATCGCGAGATACGTCGAACCCCAGACGAGATACACCGCCGCCAGCGCCGCCGCGACGGCCAGTGCACCCGGCTTCGTGCCTTCGTCGCTCATGGAAAGATCGACAGCCTGGTCATGACCGACACGACGGAACACGACACAACACGACGCAGACCGATCGATCGGCGTCGTTCGATAGCGGCCCGACCCATTGGTTTCGCTCTTGCCGTGTCATGTGGTGTTCGTCGTGTCTGTCGTGGCCAGGCTTCAACCGCGGGCGCCGGCTTCGCGCGCCAGCAGCTCGTGCTTGCGGGGCAGGCCCCAGCGGTAGCCGCCGAGGGTGCCGTCGCCGCGGACGACGCGGTGGCACGGCACCAGCACGGCGACGCGGTTGCCGGCGCAGGCGCGCGCGACCGCGCGGGCGCCGCGCGGCAACCCGAGTTCGTCGGCGAGCGCGGCGTAGCTGCGCGTCTGCCCGGGCGGGATGCGCATCAGCGCCTGCCAGACGCGGTGCTGGAACGCGGTGCCGACCAGTTCCACCGGCACCTGGCCTTCGCCGGCCGCGAGCGCGTCGGCGACGGCGCGGACGCGGGGGGCGAGGAATGCGTCGCGGCCGGCATCGACCCGCTGCAGGTCGGCTTTCGGGAATTCCTGCCGAAGCTGCGCCTGCAACCCGTCGCTGTCGTCGCCGAGCAGCACCGCGCAGACGCCGCGTTCGCTGGCGGCGACCAGCGCGACGCCGAGCGCCGTGTCGACCGTCGACCAGCGGATCTGCAGGCCGTCGCCGCCGCGCCGGTAAGCCAGCGGCGGCATGCCCAGCCGCGCCGCACCGTCGGCATACACGCGGCTGGGCGAGCCGTAACCGGCTTCGTAGACCGCGCGCGTCACGGTGCCGTCGGGACGTGCCGCGGCCGGCGCCGCCCGCAGTTCGCGCTTGAACGTCGCCAACCGCCGCTGGGCGCGGTATTCGGCCGGGCTCAGCCCGAACGATTGCCGGAAGCGGCGCTGCAGATGCGTGGGGCTCAGGCCGACGGCGGCGCCGAGGGCGTCGAGGCCGAGGTCGCGCTCGTCGAGCAGGCGACGGGCGTGGTCGAGGCGGGGATCGAGAGTGTCCATGCGCTCAGGCTAGCCGGCGCGCGCGGCGCCGGCTATCCGCTTCTTGCGCGACGGATCATTCCGCCCAGACGGTGGGTTCGCGGGTGACCGGCAGCACCTGCGCGGTCAGCGTGCGGCTGTCGCTGAGCAGGTCCAGCGCGTCGGCCAGGATCGCCGCGGCCTCGCGCAGCAACGGGTCGGGACGGTTCTTCGCCGCTTCTTCCTCGGCCGTCTGCTGGGCGATGCTGCGCTCGTTCTCGGACAGCCCGTCGTCGGCGCGCGAGACCGGATCGACCGCGAGCCCGAGCTCGCGCCGCTCCAGGTCGCGGGCCTTGCGCTCGGCCTCGCGCTGGTCGCGTTCGGCGCGGCGGGTGGCTTCGTTGAGCGAGATCGTCTTCTTCTCGCGCTCGGCGCGGAAGCGGGCGACGTCCTCGGCCCACCACGAGAACTCCGGATCGTCGGCGACGCGCGCGTCGTGCTGCTTCTGCAGCTGCGCGCCGAACGCGGCGAAATTGCCGAATTCGCCGTGCGGCGCGCTGGCGATGCGCGTGGCCGGCAGCGCGTTGTCGTAGGTGCTCTCGCCGTATTCCGTCGCATCCAGGCTCACCGGGAACGACAGGTCGGGAACCACGCCCGCGTGCTGCGTGGTGCCGCCCTCGACGCGGAAGAACTGCGCGACGGTCAGCTTCACCTGGCCGAACTTCGTGTCGTCCTTGCGCGGGAAGCGGTCGAGGTCGATCAGGTTCTGCACCGTGCCCTTGCCGAACGTCGGCTCGCCGATGATCAGCCCGCGGCCGTAGTCCTGGATCGCCGCCGCGAAGATCTCCGACGCCGACGCCGAGCTGCGGTTGACCAGCACCGCGAGCGGGCCGTCCCACGCGACGCCGGTGGCGTCGTCGCCTTCGACGCTGACGCGGCCGCCGGTCTCGCGCACCTGCACGACCGGGCCGGTGTCGATGAACAGGCCGGTGAGCTCGACCGCCTCGAGCAGCGAACCGCCGCCGTTGTCGCGCAGGTCGACGACCACGCCGTCGACCTTGGCGGCGCGCAGCTCGCGCAGCAGTCGCGCGACGTCGGCGGTGGCCGAGCGCGCTTCCGGATCGCCGCGGCGCCGGGCCTCGAAATCGAGATAGAACGTCGGCAGCTCGACGACGCCGATGCGGCGATCGCCGACGTCGATGATCCGCTTCTGCGCCGCCTGCTGTTCGAGCTTCACGGTGTCGCGGACGATCGCCAGCCGCGACGGCTTGGCGTCGACGCCGGCATCGGCCGGCAGCACGTCCAGCCGCACCTTGGTGCCCTTCCTGCCGCGGATCAGCTCGACGACATCGTCGACGCGCCAGCCGACCACGTCGACCATCGGGCCGCTCTCGCCCTGCCCGACCGCGACCACGCGATCGCCGGGCTGCAGCTCGCCCGCCGTGCCGGCCGGGCCGCCCGGCACGATCGTGCGGATGACGACGAACTCCTCCTGCCGCTGCAGCACCGCGCCGATGCCTTCCAGCGACAGCCGCATCTGCATGTTGAAGTTCTCGGCGCTGCGCGGCGACATGTAGCTGGTGTGCGGATCGATCGACGACGCATACGCGTTCATGAACGTCTCGAACACGTCGTCGCCGCGCAGCTCGTGCACGCGCTCGCGCAGCCCGGCGTAGCGCTTGTCGAGCGTGGCGCGGATCTCCTTGTGGTCGCGGCCGGCGAGCCGCAGCCGCAGCGCGTCGTTCTTCACGTACTTGCGCCAGGCCTCGTCCAGCGCCGCGGCATCGGCCGCCCACGCGACGTCCTCGCGGCTGTAGGCCCACTGCTCGTCGGTGGAGAAATCGAACGGCTTGGCCAGCAGCCGGCGGGCGTGCGCGACGCGCTCGTCGACGCGCTGCACGTAGGTGGCGAAGATCTCGAACGCCGGGTCGAGGCGCTGGCCCTTGATCGCGTCGTCGTGGCGCAGCCGGTAGGCGTCGAAGCGGGCGATGTCGGCCTTCGTGAAGAACAGCTTCTGCGAATCGAGCGCCTCGAGATAGCGGCGGTGGATTTCGGCCGACAGCTTGTCGTCGAGCGGCTTGGCCCGGTAGACGTACTGGCTGTCGGACAGGATGCCGTACACCAGCCGCGCGGCGGCGGCCTGTTCCGCGTTCGGCTCGAAGCCGGCGGCGTCGGGCACCGACGTCGCGCCCGGCGCACCGCCGGACGACAGGGCGAGCACCAGCGGCAGCGCGGCGGTAAGGGCGATCAGCTTGGTCTTGAGCATGGGACGGCTTCCGGAAGCAGGGGGCCAGCATGTACCCGAATCATCGCGCAGGCGCGTGCCGGTAGTGATGGAGGCGGCGACGTCCCGATGGTACCCCCGGCGGCGTTCAGGCCGGCTCGGCGACATACCCCGCTTCAGCCGCCATTCGGTCCGCGTGGTACGACGACCGTACCATCGGGCCGGATGCGACATGCGTGAAGCCCAGCGCGAGGCCTTCGACCTCCAGCGCCTTGAATTCCTCGGGCGTCCAGTAGCGGATCACCGGGTGATGATGCGGCGTCGGCTGCAGGTACTGGCCGATCGTGACCATGTCGACCTCGTGCGCCCGCAGGTCGCGCAGCGCGCCGACCACCTGGTCCCACGTCTCGCCGAGCCCGAGCATGATTCCGGACTTGGTCGGCACGTCGGGGTGCTGCGCCTTGAACCGCCGCAGCAGCTGCAGCGACCAGTCGTAATCGGCACCCGGGCGCACGTTCGGATACAGCTCCCGCACCGTCTCGAGGTTGTGGTTGAACACGTCCGGCGGCGCCGTCGAGAGGATTTCCAGCGCGCGGTCCATGCGGCCCTTGCCGCGGAAATCGGGCGTGAGGATCTCGATCTTCAGCGACGGCGACGCGACGCGCGCGGCGCGGATGCAGTCGGCGAAGTGCTGCGCCCCCCCGTCGCGCAGGTCGTCGCGGTCGACCGACGTGATGACGACGTAACGCAGGCCCATGTCGGCGACGGTGCGCGCGAGGTTGCCGGGCTCGTCGGCGTCGGGCGGCTTCGGGCGGCCGTGGGCGACGTCGCAGAAGCTGCAGCGGCGCGTGCAGACCTCGCCCAGGATCATGAACGTCGCGGTGCCGTGGCTGAAGCACTCGTGGATGTTCGGGCAGCTGGCTTCCTCGCAGACCGTGACCAGCCGGTTCTCGCGCAGCTTGCCCTTCAGTTTCGCCACGGCATTGCCCGCGGGGATGCGCACGCGGATCCAAGACGGCTTGCGCAGCACGGGCGCCGATCCGTCGAACTTCACCGGACTGCGGCCGATCTTGTCGCCGCCGAGCTGCTTCTCGCCGGCGACGAGCGTCGACCCGAGCACCTGCAGCGGGATGGTCTTGGCGGCGGTTTCGCTCATGTCGGGATCGGTTCGGGCGTCTGCAGCAGGGGCGGCGCGGCGGCGGCGCGCGGGGCGAGGCCGAGGCGGCGGGACAGCGCCTGGACCAGGGCCGGTTTCACCGCGGCGAGGTCGCCGGGGCCGCCCAAGTCTACCATCGAGGTCACCGCCAACCCCCGGAAACCGCAGGGATTGATGCGCCCGAACGGGGAAAGGTCCATCGCGATATTGAAGGCCAGCCCGTGGAAGCTGCACCCGCGCCGCACGCGCAGCCCGAGCGCCATCACCTTCGCCCCGCCGACGTAGATGCCCGGCGCGCCGTCGCGGCGCTCGCCGGCGATCCCGTGGGTGGCGAGCACGTCGATCACCGCGCCTTCGATGCGGCAGACCAGGTCGCGCACGCCGACGCCGAGCCGGCGCAGGTCCACCAGCGGGTAGGCCACCAGCTGGCCGGGGCCGTGGTACGTCACCTGCCCGCCGCGGTCGACCTGCACGACCGGGATGTCGCCCGGCGCCAGCACGTGCTCCGGCTTGCCGGCCTGGCCGAGCGTGAACACCGGATCGTGCTCGACGAGCCACAGTTCGTCGGCGGTGTCCTCGCCGCGCGCATCGGTGAGCTGCTGCATCGCGCGCCAGACCGGCCCGTACGGCTGCCGGCCGAGGTCGCGCACGACCCATTCGCGATCGGTCACAGCGTCCACTTCACCGCGGGGTGTTCGCGCAGCGCGCCGTGCGCGGCGTCGTAATCCTCGCGCGAATGCGCTTCGAACACCGCGGTCACCGACACGTAGTTGCCCTTGCTCGAAGGCTTCTGCGTCGTGCGGTCGTGATAGACGGTGAGCCCCAGCGCCTCGAGCACCATCGGCACGACGACGTGCAGGTCGGCCTCGGCCGAGCCCATCGCGCTGATCTCGAACACGCCGGGGAACTGGAACCCGTGCGCGGGGTTGTCCGGGGGAGTGCTCATGGCGTCAGTCGGTTTCCCACCACTTCCAGAAGTCGTCGCTCATGCGCTTGAAGAAGCCGCCTTCCGGCACGGCCTCGAGCGCGACCAGCGGGCGTTCGGCGACCACCTTGCCGTCGAGCGACAGCCGCAGGGTGCCGATCTTCTGGCCCTTCTCGATCGGCGCGACCAGCTCGCCGGGCACGTCCATCGTCGGCTGCAGGTCGCCGTAGCGACCGCGGGGCAGCGTCACCAGCAGCGGTTCGACGACACCGAGCGCCACCGTGTCCTGTTCGCCGCGCCACAGCTTCTGGTCGGCGACCTTCGCGCCCGCGGCATACACGCTCTGGGTCTCGAAGAAGCGGAAACCCCAGTTCAGCAGGGCCAGGTTGCCTTCCTCGCGCAGGCGGAAGCCCTCGCTGCGGCTCGTGCTGTCGATGCCGAGCACGACCGAGATCAGCCGCTGGTCCTCGCGCTTGGCCGACGCCGCCAGGCAGTAGCCCGCGGCGGCGGTGTGGCCGGTCTTCAGGCCGTCGACGGTGGCGTCCTTCCACAGCAGCCCGTTGCGGTTCCACTGCTGGATGCCGCCGTAGGTGAACTCCTTGATGCTGTAGAGCGCGTAGTGCTCCGGGAACTGCGTGATCAGCGCGCGCGAGAGCAGGGCGACGTCGCGCGCGCTCATCACGTGGCCCTCGGCGGTGAGGCCGTGCGCGTTCTCGAAATGCGAATTCGTCATGCCGATCCGGGCCGCGTAGCGGTTCATCAGGTCGACGAACGCCGATTCGCTGCCGGCGACGTGTTCGGCCAGCGCGATCGCGGCGTCGTTGCCCGACTGGATCACCAGCCCGTGCAGCACGTCGTCGAGCTTCACCTCCGAGTTCACCTCGAGCGCGCTGTAGCTGCCGTCGGTGCCGGCGCCCCCGGATTTCCACGCGTTCTCGCTGATGCGCACCCGGTCGTCGGCGGCGATCTTGCCGTTCGCCATCTCGGCGGCGACGACGTACGACGTCATCACCTTCGTCAGGCTCGCCGGATCGAGCGGCGCGTCGATGTTCTCGCCGGCCAGCACCTGCCCGCTCGCGTGATCCATCAGCACCCACGCCTTGGCGCCGGTGGGCACGGGCG